>CAJGCP010000036.1 GCA_904501885.1 uncultured Acetatifactor sp.
CGTAGACGGAATCGGATTTACCACCAAATGGGATAGCCCCTTGGTACTTACAGCCATTACCGGTGGAGAGAAGATTGGAGCATTCAATAATGCAGCAACCAACCTTAACAACGGTATTGCCGGATGGTCATCACCGGATGCAGAGAACGTAGAAGGCGTAACAGATTTGGCAGTGATCACCTTTAAGGTACCTGCAAATACAGCAGCCGGAACCTATACTGTTGGTGTTAGCGCATTGGAATTGACCAAGGATTATGGTGAAATCTGGGAGAGAAATGCAACAGCAAGTACCACTTTGGTAATTGAGGCTGCAGCAGCGACTCCTGCACCTACCGAGGAGCCTACTCCTGCGCCTACTGCAGAGCCTACCGCAACGCCTGCGCCTACCGCAGAACCTACTGCAGAGCCTACTGCAGAACCTACCGCAGAGCCTACGGCAACCCCTGCTCCTACCGCGAAGCCTACCGCAACGCCTGCTCCTACCGCGAAGCCTACGGCAACCCCCGGTGTTGAGGGTCCCTACACCGCAGTTTTGGATAAACCTCTCCTTCAGGTATCTGATGAGGACCAGATTGTAGTAATGACGATCAAAGCAAAGAATCCTGTGACCGTAGACGGAATCGGATTTACAACCAAATGGGATAGACCGTTGTTGATTACAGCCATTACCGGTGGAGAGAAGATTGGAGCATTCAATAATGCAGCAACCAACCTTAACAATGGTATTGCCGGATGGTCATCACCGGATGCAGAGAACGTAGAAGGCGTAACAGATTTGGCAGTGATCACCTTTAAGGTACCTGCAAATACAGCAGCCGGAACTTATACTGTTGGTGTTAGTGCATTGGAATTGACCAAGGATTATGGTGAAATTTGGGAGAGAAATGCAACAGCAAGTACCACTTTGGTAATTGAGGCAGCAGCGACTCCTGCACCTCCTGTAGGAACAGAAGAACCCGTTCTTCCTCCTGATTTGGAAGAGCCCGCTCCTACTGATACACCTATCGATGGAATTGAGCTTCCTACAGTTTAATTGGTTAGATAGTGAGAAATAAAACGAAATAAAACAAAGCCCCGACTTATCAATAACGATAAGCCGGGGCTTTTGATTGCAAATTCCCTATTATAATTTACATTGTTGTGATTCTTCTTAAGTTTATTTTGCTTGCTTGCACATATAGAACTCCAAAGTTCCGCCCTGCATCATATCTGTGACCGTCATACGGAAGTCGTTGATTTCTTTTCCATTAAAGAGCACCTTATCTACATACATATCTTCTTCGCTCAAATCATGAGCAATGATATCCAGTGTATTGCCGTTGGCCAGTCTTAACTTGGTTTTGTCTACGGCGGGACATCCCAGATACATTAGATTTTGACCTGCTACGGGGAAGATACCAATCACATTCCATATGTAACAGGAGGACATTCCACCGCCATCGTTATTGCCGGGAATACCGCCTCGTCCGTCTGAGAAGATATATTTTACACAAGCGCGCATAATTTCGCATACACGGTCGTGTCTGCCTACAGAAATATAATTAAAAGGAGTCTCCATATCCGGTTCGTTATTGAAGCCTTGGAAACTATGTGTAGTCTGAATCAGTTTTTCGTAATCTTCTCCGGACATATGGGACATATCACCCAGTTGTTCTACAGGTTCTCTGGTGAAACCGAAGAATTCATCTAATAGGGCTGTCATGCGTTCCTTGCCGCCGGCAAGTTCTACACGTTTCTCCATATCTGCCACCAAGCGGAAGGAATAGTTCCAATCACAGCCTTCGTAGTAATGAGAGTCGCCAAGGATACCGGTATGTGAATCAAAAGCTTGTTGCCAAATGTCTTTCACAGGGGCAAAAATTTCTGCGTACTCATCATTTCCTGTGGCTTTTGCAATTTGGTACATTGCTTCGCAGGCACAGGCAACATCTAACACGTGAGTATAACTTTCTGCTGTTTCCGGACTGAGACAGTCTGTATTCTCCTGTAAATCCTTCGCTGCATTTCTTAGGACTCTTTCTACATCCAAATCACTGTAGCGATAGAAATAATCTGTCAAAGAGTATTCCATAATCATACGGCACTGGTCTCTGGAATCGTTATTTTCATGTAAGGTCACGTTGATGGGAGAATAACCATATGCTTCCATGAGATCAAGCATGGCAGTTGTCATTCCCTTTGCTTCCTTGGAAAACAATGTGAATACCAAAGGCAACTGTGTTTTGTAAATATCCCACATAGTAGGGAAGTCCACATATCTGTCTCCCCAGTTGGCAGGTTTTAAGAAACTGTGGTACAGGTTGGAATAGAAGATTTCTTTCAGTCTCTCGTCCTTGGTTTCAATCTCGATAGCGGAAAGGTATTGTTCCCAAGTGTTTGCTGTGTCCTTGCAAATCTGGTCAAAACTCTTTTTGTGTTCTTGTAAATGAGCACAGGCCTCTTCGAAATTATGTAAGGAGATAGCCACCTGTAGTTGGGCAATATTCTCTACTTCAAAAGCACCACCGAAGGTGTTCTCGGTATCTGGACACCGATACTCCTTACTTGAAATTTTTCGGTAGTTTTCCCACAGATATACATCTTTAGCGCCATTGCATTGTGCTGCCATATATAAGGGAATGCCGTGCATTACCACTCTGGCAAGTAAGACATTACCCTGAATTTTTACGGTTCCTTCTGAGGGACGAAAAGCAAATTTGGGGCCAAAACTTTTATCCAAATCGCCACTGGAGAAATCTATCTGTAAAATACCTTTTCCCTCAAAGTGGTAACGATGGTATGCTACCTTTTCAGATACAGCCACCTCGGCTTTGATGCCACTATTTTTTAATGTGGTGGAGTAGTACCCGGGATGGGCAATCTCTTCTCCGAATTCCTCTTTCATCTCAGCCAATCCGTGATAAAGCGGAGATACCAATGCGTAGTTATAATAGCATTTGATACCACCAGCCCCTGCATGCTGCATATGGGAAAAACCTCGAAGTTTTGCGTCGAAGGTTTCAATGTCTCCGCAGCTGTTCGGACGATAGTTGCCGTAGCCGCTGGAATAACCGCCTGTGTAGGGCCCGCAGCTCATTCTTCCAAAAGGATAGGAAGCAAAGGGGCTTGTATTACCTACCAAAGCTTTGATAAAAAGCCATGTGGCAGCGATGCCCTCGGGTTTGGGCAAATTGATTTTTTCGCAACCCTGAAATACATTGACATAGTCGTATGCTCGTTTCAAACTTGTTTTCCTCCTCTATGAACACTAAGTGATATTCATAGGGTTATTATATTATTTTCGGTGCCAAAAGGCAATATGAAACGGCGCATCGCATACAATTGTAGTAAAACAAATCCGAGGAAAAATATGAGGATGAAAGATATGTGTAGCAGAGGAAACAAAAGACACAGTACGGAGGAAGAAATGGCAGGCATGATTCACCATCGGAAGAAGGTGTGGAAAAGAAGAGTGCAGCAGGTGTTGATCGGATTACTTTTGTTTTTTGGATCGGTCAGCCTGACCGGTTGTGATATTTTGAGTCAGCAACAGGTGAAATTGCGAGATTTGGAATTTACGGTACTTTCGTCGGAACTGGTTCCTGAAAAACTGATGGATCTTTTGCAGGAGAGAAGGAATGCGCCTTTCCAGATTACTTATACGGATGCGGACTATCTGTATTTGTGTATTGGGTACGGAGAACAGAAAACAGGAGGTTATAGTATTGTGGTGGATGAATTATATCTGACGGAACATGATATTCACGTGGCCAGCACACTGTTGGGACCTGGGGCGGAGGAGAAGAAAAACACGCAGCCCTCTTATCCTATGATTGTCATCAAATTGGAAAAATTAGACCAGCCGGTGGTGTTTGATTAACACAAAAACCTGTGGCAATTACGGCCTATCTGCGGTATAATGTACGCAACGAAGTATTGTTTGATTTGTGTCCATATAAAGTATAAAGCGTGTGCTATGTGGGCACTGGGCAAACCAGAGGTATATAATGATGATTTTGATAAAAAACGGCTATGTAATAGACCCCGCTTCTGAGAAAGAAGGGTATTTTGATCTTTTGACGGAAGGGGATAAAATCGTAAAAATCGGCACCGATTTGCAGGCACCGGAAGGGGACTGTCAAGTGATTGACGCCAGTGGACTTGTGGTGGCTCCCGGACTGGTGGATGTGCATGTGCACTTCAGGGATCCGGGCTTTCCGGAAAAAGAAGATATCTATACAGGAGCGGCAGCTGCAGCAAAGGGCGGCTTCACCACCGTGGTTATGATGGCCAATACCAAACCTGCGATAGATAATGGAGAAATCCTTGCTTATGTGTTACAGAAGGGTGCAGAGACAGGGATTCATGTGGAGACCTGCGCCAATGTCACTATGGGGATGAAGGGGGATACCCTGACCGACATGGAAGGGCTGGCGGCACAGGGAGCCGTTGGGTTCACTGATGACGGGATTCCTCTGATGAAGGAAGAACTGGTGCGGGAAGCCATGCTCAGGTCAGCGGCATTAAATATGCCAATCAGCTTTCACGAAGAAGACGCAAGGCTGATTACCAACAATGGTATCAATGCAGGGGCTGCCAGTGCATTTTATGGTATTGGCGGTTCTCCCAGAGAGGCGGAAATTTCTCTGGTGGAAAGAGATTTGCAGTTGGCGTTGGAAACAGGTGCCTGTATGAATGTACAACATATCAGTGCCAAGGAATCTGTGGAGCTGGTGCGCCGTGCTAAATCCAAAGGCAGCAATATTCATGCAGAAACCACGCCTCATCACTTTGTACTGACGGAAGATGCAGCTATAAAATATGGTACTCTGGCAAAAATGAATCCGCCACTGCGCGAGGAGGCAGATCGTCTGGCCATTATCCAGGGCATCCAGGATGGCACCATCGATATCATTGCCACAGACCATGCGCCTCATACCGCACAGGAAAAGGCGAAGCCTATTACCGAGGCACCCAGTGGCATCACGGGATTAGAGACCTCGCTGGCGTTGGGGATTACGTATTTGGTACAGCCCGGTCATATATCCCTGTGCAAACTGTTACAGTTGATGAGTACGAACCCTGCGAAGATGTATCACTTGAATGCCGGCATGCTGGCAGAAGGTGGGCCGGCAGATATGATTCTGATTGACAGGGATGGGAAGTGGACAGTGGAGCAATTTGCATCCAAGGCCACCAATACACCCTTTACCGGATGGGAATTGTGTGGTAAGGTAGTGAAGACCATTTGTAGAGGAAAAGAAATCTAACAAGAAGGAAAGGCACGATAAAGATATGAAACAAAAGCAGACAGCCCGTGTGATTTCTCAACAGGAAATTGCACCCGGAATATATGATATGTGGATTGCTACGGATTTGGCAGACTATGCCAAGCCGGGCCAGTTTATCTGCGTATATCCTAAGGATAAAAGCACCCTGCTGCCTCGTCCCATCAGTATTTGCGAGGTGGATGTGGAGCAGAAGGCGATGAGAATTGTCTATCGTGTGGCAGGCGCAGGTACCGCTGAGTTTTCTACCTATCACGGGGGAGACAGCGTGGATATTATGGGCACTTTGGGCAATGGCTTCCCTGTGGAAGAGGGAGTCGGCAAGAAGGTTATGTTAATGGGAGGCGGTATCGGCGTGCCCCCTATTTTGGAATTGGCAAAACGGATGAAAATCGCCAATGCTGAAGCAAAAGCCACAGTGACCGGTGAGCCGAAAAGCGATGACTGTATCCGGGTGGTGGTGGGCTACCGCGACAACCATCTGTTCCTGAAGGAAGATTTAGACAAATATGGTGATGTGTATGTGGCATGCGAAGATGGCAGTGCCGGTGTGAAAGGCAACGTAATGGATGCCATTGCACAGGAAGGATTGGAGGCAGATGTGATTTTTGCCTGTGGTCCTATGCCTATGTTGCGCGCCATCAAAAAGTATGCGGCAGAGAAGGGTATTAAGGCATACATTTCCTTGGAGGAGCGTATGGCCTGCGGTGTAGGCGCGTGCCTGGGGTGTGTGGTTAAGACGAAGGAAATCGATCATCATTCTCATGTACATAATGCGCGCATCTGTACCGACGGCCCTGTATATGATGCAGAGGATGTAGAAATTTAGAACAGACCATGTAGATATTGTCGTAGAGATACGAAGAAGCGAGAGGAAATAAGATGAATACACAGGTAACATTGGCGGGTGTGACGTTTAAAAATCCCGTGATGACAGCTTCCGGAACCTTTGGCTCCGGGATGGAATATTCAGAGTTCGTTGACCTAAACCGACTGGGTGCGGTGGTTACCAAGGGCGTGGCAAATGTCCCTTGGCCCGGCAATCCTACCCCCAGAGTGGCAGAGGTGTACGGTGGTATGCTCAATGCCATCGGTCTGCAGAATCCCGGCATAGACGTGTTTATGGAGAGAGATATCCCCTTCCTGAAACAGTACGACACCAAGATTATCGTGAATGTCTGTGGTAAGATGGTGGAGGATTATGTGGAAGTGGTAGAGCGTTTGGGCGAAGAGTCTGCGGTTTCCATGTTGGAAATCAATGTGTCTTGCCCCAATGTAAAAGAGGGAGCCATTGCTTTCGGACAAAACGCAAATGCTTTGTATAATATTACACAGGAAATCAAAAAGCATGCCAAACAACCGGTGATTATGAAGTTGAGCCCCAATGTCACTGATATCACGGAGATGGCGAGAGCGGCAGAGGCGGCAGGAGCAGATGCTCTGTCCCTGATCAATACTATCACCGGTATGAAAATAGACATTCACAAGAGAAAATTTGTAATTGCCAATAAGACCGGCGGTATGAGTGGCCCTGCCATCAAGCCTGTGGCAGTGCGTATGGTATATCAGACAGCTCAGGCAGTGAAGATTCCTATCATCGGTATGGGCGGTATTGCTACCGCGGAAGATGCCATTGAATTCCTGTTGGCGGGTGCAAGTGCCATTAGTGTTGGTGCTATGAACTTTGTCAATCCCTATGTGACCATGGAGATTGAAGAGGGAATCCGTGCCTACATGGAGCAGTACAAGATAGAGAATGTGACGGATTTGATAGGAGCTGTTTGCTAAAACAAGAGGCAAACAAAGCGGAGATATCTCCGGTAATTCACTGACAGGAAATAGAATATATCCACAGATACCTTCATATATATACTAACAGAGTATATATGTGGAGGTATTTTTTGTGGAGTTCATCAAAAAGAATATACATATGGACCGTATCCGTGTACAGGCAGCGACCCAATTTGCTTTAGAAGAGGATGTGAATCTGCCGGAAAGTAAGCCGGATGTGAATCAAATCCATTTGGACAAAGGCGAAATCTGTATTGATGAGGTGAAGGTGGCCACGGATTGTGTCATCATTCGAGGCAGATTGCAATATGCCATTCTATACCACACCAGAGAGGATGGTTGTGGGTTGGTTTCTTTGAGTGGCAAGATTCCATTTGAGGAGAAGATTCACATGGAAGGTGTGACGTTGGCTGACATGGTGACTGTGGAGGACATGTTGGAGGATATGACTGTGACGGTCATCAATTCCAGAAAACTGAGTATTCAGGCATTTGTGCGCCTAAGAGCGTGGGTGGATGAATTGTTTGATCAGGAAATTCCCATTGCCTGCAGATGTGATGAGAAATTAGAATATCACAAGAAAACGTTGCATCCAATGCAAATTGTGGTGGACAAAAAAGATGTGATGCGTATCAAACATGAAATCAGTTTACCTTCCAATTACCCCAATGTATTCCAGCTTCTCTGGAAGGATATTTCCCTGCGGGAAGTAGAGTGGAAATTAATGGAGGATAAAATTGCCGTTTCCGGAGAAGTATGCATCGCTTTGATTTATGAAGGAGAGGGGGAAGAACACGGAACCAGGTGCTATGAAACAACTTTTCCTTTCCATGAAACAGTAGATGCCTATGGATGCGGAGAGGGGATGGTAGGAGATATTTCCTATCGCCTGCGCCAGCAGGAGGTGACTCCGAGACCGGATTTTGATGGTGAGATGAGATGCCTTGGGGTGGAACTGGTGGTGGATCTTTGTGCTCGTATCTATGTAGAAGAGACGGTGGAGATGTTGGAAGACGTCTACGGCATTACCAAGGATGTGGAAGTAAGACAAAAGGCGGAAAAGGTAAACAAAAATTTAGGTTGTATTACAGCAAAAACCAAGGTTACGGACCGCATCAAGGTGGACAGAGGTCCTGTATTTCAGTTACTGCATTGGGAAGGAAATCTTTGCGTGGAACGCAAAAGTGTGACAGATGGGGGGATTCTGATACAGGGAAATGTGCCGGTAAAGGCAATGTATGTGACAGAGGGGGACGACAGTCCGTACGGTAGTATTTCTACCCAGATACCATTCCAATACACCATAGAGGTGCCCGGTATCTCTGAGGAAGATATGGGGGAAGTGAAGGCGGAGCTGGAGCAATTACAGGTATCTATGCTGGACGGCGAGGAGATGGATGTGAAGGCTGTACTACGGTTTTCTACGGTAGTGTTAGCAAAGGAGCCGGTGAAGGTCATAGAAGATGTGAAACTGCTGGATATGGATCGGGAAAAGATGAAGAATCTTCCGGGAATGGTAATATATGTGGTAAAGCCCGGAGATAGTTTGTGGAGCATCGGCAAAAAATACCATGCTTCCGTGGAAAGCTTGAAGCAGTGGAATGGCCTGGAAGGCGACGATCTGAAGGTGGGGCAGAAACTGCTGGTGTTGAAGGGTGTAGGAGATTAAAATAGTTGAATATGAACAGTTGTCTGGGAGATCAGTGCGCCCCCGGATTGTAAGGTATATTGCGCAGTGATCTGGGGAAGGTCTTCCTTGTATGTGCAGTTGACAAGGGTGGTATGGATGTCCATTGTCAGACTGCCAAAAGGTGTTTGATAGTCCGCCTGAAACTCGTGGGCGGGATCAAAGACCATGCGGGTATTGTAGAGGCCCTTTTTGGACATTTCCAATACATTGTTTTTGAATTTAATGGTATTTTTGATGGTCGCATCGGTGCCCTCTATGGTCTCGTCATAGAAGATATAGAGGGTGCCGTTTTTTTCGTAATATTCTGCAATTGCTTTTGTTTCAGTAATGTTTTCTGCACCGGATTCGTCTGTCTGGTGTCCGGTCAGGGTTAAGGTAACATTCATCGTTTAATATTCCTCAATTTGTATGGTCTGTGCGGTGGGAATGCCATGTTCTATGATGGAATTGGCAAATTCCAAAAAGCGTTCTGCTTTATCGCTGACAAAGAATTGATACTGTTGTTCCCCGGGAGAGGGAGCTTTGGGGTTTAACAAATCCATATCGGACAATAAATGTTGCAAGGTCACTGCAGTTTCGTAAGCAGGATTTACCAGTGTCACTCTGCCTCCAACCACTTTCTGAATGGTGGAGCGCAACAGGGGATAGTGGGTACAACCTAAGATGAGAGTATCGATGTCTTTGTCTGTCAACTGAGCCAAATAACGGGAAGCCACCTCATGGGTAACAGAGTCGTTTAGCCAGCCTTCTTCCACAAGGGGGACAAACAAAGGGCATGCTTTCCCGTAAATGGTGGCGTCCGGATTTAGCCTGTTTATGTAGGTATTATAGATGCGGCTACCAATGGTACCTTCTGTGGCGATGACACCGATGTTACCATTTTTGGTTGTCCCTGCAGCTACTTTTGCACCGGGTTCCACGACACCAATGATGGGGATGTCAAACTCTGCCTGCAAGGCTTCCAATGCGTAGGCACTGGCTGTATTACAGGCAACTACAATGGTTTTTACATGGTGCGTACGTAGGAAACGTACAATCTGCCGGGAAAATCTAGTGATGGTTTCTTTGGATTTGCTGCCATAGGGAACCCGGGCAGTATCCCCAAAGTATATCATTTTTTCATTGGGAATCTGTTGCATGATTTCCCGAAATACGGTTAAGCCGCCCACGCCGGAGTCAAAAACACCGATGGGGGCGTCTTTTTGCAGTTGATTAGTTGATTCCATTTTGAAAAGCCTCCCAATAAGAGCTTAATGCTTCAAACAGGCCACAGCGGATACGGATTTCCTCCGGCTTGGCCATCAAAAGTTGACGATAGAGAGTATTGTCATCTGACTGATTGTGGGGCATTGAACGGTTGGTGGATGACATCATTTCGGATACAAGTTCCCCGGAACTGTCAACCATCCGGACGGTGTCAGGGGTTAGGGTCAATTCCGGAAAGAAATATCCCCACCAGCAAATCAAAGCACAGACAGTCATTACGATAGATAAACTTCTTTTTATTATATTCATGGCATCTTCCTCCTGGACCGTGATGACGGCGATTAGTGGAAAGTATTGCCATGATCTTAAAATATAAACCTAATACTTTGGTTTATTTTTTTATTATTTTTCCTGTTCCAGGCGAATCTGCCGGATGATGGCATTGCGCTGGTTGTCGATATGGGTTCTGGATGCTTTGGCAGCTCGTTCAGCGTCCCCTGCCACCAGAGACTCGTAGATTACCTGATGTTCTTGAATCAGGGTCTGGTGTTGGGTACTGTCCTTAATATATTCAAAACGATAACGATACATCTGTTGGGACAGATTGTTGATAAGCTGTATCAGTTTGGGGTTGCCGGTTGCACGGATAATAATATCATGAAGTGCCACGTCTGCTTCTGCAATTTGGCGCAGATCACCGGTTTCCACTGTTGCAGCGAAAGCTGCGCAGGCGTTTTTCAGTGCGTCCAATTCTTCGGCAGTGATACGTTTGCAAGCAAGCTCGATACAAAGCACATCCAGTGCCTCTCTAACCTCCAGCACATCATTCATGCTTTTCTCTGTGATTTGTGCCACCTCTGCTCCGCGACGGGGCGTCATAATCACAAGACCCTCCAATTCCAACATGCGGATGGCTTCCCGGATGGGGGTTCTGCTGACCCCAAGTTTATTGGCCAGATGGATTTCCATCAGACGTTCGCCGGGTTTTAATTCGCCGATAAGAATGGCGTGACGCAGGTTGTTAAAAACCACATCCCGCAGGGGGAGAAATGCATCCATGTTTACTTGAAAAGAATCATTCATACCCATAATGACCACCTTTCCATCAAGCAATCGGGGTGGTAAGGAAAATCTGCTTTGCCACCTGAGTTGCCTTTATTTTTTCATAGGCGCTTTGCGCCTTTTCGTACTCTGTGAAAATACCAAATACCGTGGGACCGCTGCCACTCATAAGGCTGGCATGGGCACCATAGGTTATCATAAGTTGCTTGATTTCTTTAATGATGGGATGTGCAGGAATGGTCACTGTCTCCAGCACATTTTCCATGTGGGGCAGAATGCCGGGCAAATTGCCTGCCTGAATGGCTGCCACCATGGCGTCGATGTCCGGATGTTTGTCTACTCCCTGCGCGTCCAAATGTTCATACACGAACTTGGTGAATACATTGATATCCGGCTTTGCCACCAAAATATGACACTGGGGCATGGGCGAGAGTGGTGTGAGTATTTCACCGATTCCTTGGGACAATGCAGTTCCTCCTAAAATGCAGTAGGGAACATCGGCACCGATGGAAACAGACAACTCCATCAACCGTTTGGTAGAAACGTCTAATCCGTACAATTCCCGAATCCCCTTTAGCACGGCTGCTGCATCCGTACTGCCACCGGCCATACCTGCGGCAATGGGGATATTCTTCTCTAATTGGATATGCAGTCCGCCCGACAGCCGGAATTCTTCAAACATCAGCTTTGCTGCCTTGTAAACCAGATTGTTTTCATCTGCGGGCAGTTCAGCATGGTCCGTTTCTACCGTGATGCCCAGCGGGGTCTTCGTCAAAGTGAGTTCGTCGTAAATACCCACATTCTGCATCACCATCTTTACCTCGTGATAGCCATTTTCCAGACGACGAAGCACATCCAGTCCCAGATTGATTTTTGCGTATGCCTTCAATGTGATACTATCCATAAATGTTTCCTTGTTTGACGCAAGATTCTTTGTATACAATTTTGTATACAATGTTTTGTATACAAAGATTATATCTAATTTTGTGTTTCCAGTCAATGGATACAGCCCCATTTTTCGCTTGAAATATCTCATTTAGAAGTGAAAATCCTGAACTGAAATGGAAATCCAATCAGCTCAGGATTTTTTTATCTGTAAAAATAGATTTTAAATTAGTACTGGAAGAAATCGTCCGGCTCAATGGTGGAAGCCAGGTTTTCGCTCATAATGATGTGAGTCGGATTGGTGCGTAACTGCAGGATGGAAGCGGGCACTTCCTGACTGGGTTCTCCAAAGATACACAGACGGGAGGTAAGTCGCTGCCATGTGACATGGGAACCGGCAGTGGTGATACCATGCATATCCAATACATTCTTTGCTTTCATGGCGTCTCTGGGACCCATCATAGCGCCCTTGGGAGGCACCTTGGAAATATCGCCGGAGCAGCCGAAACCACCATGCAAACTGTTTTGCGCGATGGTTAAAGGATGGAGGCTTGCTACCTTTGCACCCTGTTCCAGATATTCTTCCATGGTGGGCTTATACCAATCCTCTACAGGGTCAATGAATGCCAAATGACCGGGCCAGCCGGGACCGGAATAAACGATATCAGCCTCTCCGTCTGCTTCCAGCATTTTGGAGAAATCAGGGGTATTTTTGGCACTGTGATAAATGAAGTTTTCTTCCTTGAATCCAAGACCCTGAATGTTTTTAATCATATATTCATTAAATGCGTATCCAAAACCAGCCTTATAAGTCAGAGGTGCGATATTGCCGTCCTCGTCTGCCCATTCATCCATCATGTAGAATTTTACGTTGCGCATGTTGACCTTCATCTGCTGCAGCATGTATGCCACCTTGCGGTAGGTGGGGCAGGGGTTACACATAATCATGACGCATTTCTGATCCAGGCGGTCAGAATCCACGATACGCTTTACCATATCGGTGAGCATGATCATTTCAAATTCGTCGTTGCGGATGACATCCAATTGGATATTGGGATTGGAAGGGTGTTTGCCGTTCATGGCAACGATGTCTTCCTTTGTAATTTTACGCACTCTGTCTATTTCAGATTGGTTCTTAAAGGGATACCAATCATGAGAAAAAGTTTCTTTAAACATAGGATTTTCCTTTCTAAATTGGTTTCTAATATCAGAATTATTTTTATTTTAATCCTCTGGCAATCTTCAAAGCCTTGTTCATTAAGTCGATACCGAAGGTCTCGCTCAACATGGAGGTGTCGGTCTCGTAACCACCGGTCACCAGGGACTCAGGTGTGTACATATAACCGGGGAGACAACCATTGGTAAGCTCATTCACAATGACGGTGCCAAAGCCGGCCATAGCCTTCAGGTAAAGACCAAATTCTACAAAAGCTTCTCCGGGTACACCGATGACACAACAGCCACCCAGACGGAATGCCTGCACTTCTGCGGGACCTTCGTCATCCAACAACTCGATTTTTGTGCCGTTTTTCTGCATCACAATGTAGCCCAACTGATCTTCGGAACCTAATAATTTCAGGTTGGCATTCTGCCACAGATAGTACTCATCACGATTGGTGGAGTTGCCGTATTTTGCATACAATTCCTTGTAATTTGCTTCGTCTACTGCCACCTTGGCACGTAGTTCTTCTTCTGTACCAAAATCACGCAAATCTAATTCGTGGGAATCAGAAGCCACTGCGATACTGATATCGTCCTCCCACTGTGCCTTTTCTAATACTTTATGAGCTGCCTTGCCCAACAATCTGCCCACCCGTTCTGCTTCGTCGTAGCTTTCGCCCTGACGATAATAGCGGCTGGACTGGTTGCCGGAGGTACCCTGTGAAAAGCCTACAATCACGCCCGGTTCCAATTCTTCCAGTTGCAATTTAAGGTAGCAGGGATAGTCGGCGGTGCAGACCTCACTCCACTCATGAATGAAGGTGGGATGGAGAGTGTAGTTCACCATCATACCGCGCACCTTTCCGGCAGCGTCTTGAATCGCCATAACGCTCACCAAAGGATCGTGAGGACCACCGGGAAGACGTCTGTTACCGCCCACACCGGATTCGGCACCACAGAGGGAGGTACCATAGGTAAATTTGGCGTCAAAGGCATCCTGTTTTGCTTCTGTCACGATTCCTACGATTTTTTCAATCAGGCTCTGTACATACTCATGGGGCTGTTCCTTGCCTGCCTCCAAGCTTTCGATGTCCAGTCGACCGGAAGCCCAAGGCCCGGAGTGGGTATGGCTACAGCTAATCATCACATGGTCGCCGGGAATACCGCAAGTGGTTTCGATGAGGTGGCGGGTTTTGATGACGTGTTTCTTGGAGAAGAATAGCAGGTCCAAAGTGACCATAACTATTTCTTCCTCTCCGTTATTTAAATACATACATGCAGCATATAAGGGATCATGTGCTCCCGTGTTATAACGGGGATAGTGGGGATAGCCGGCCAATTCCAGACCGGTGGGAGGAGTGATATCCACCCGTTTCATAGCGGCTTTCAGCATATGTTTCTCGTCCTTTCTTATCTTACTGAACAATTCCATTCAGCATCACTTTTTTTATCTGTAAATCCGGGTCTAAAAAGACCAGATTTGCTTTCTTTCCGGGGCAAATGGAACCGATTTCATTGTCCATACCGATGACACAGGCAGGATTGTAGGAGGCCATACGAAAGGCCTGCACAAGATTGCAACCGGTGTGCTTCATTACATTGCGGACTGCAGCGTCCATGGTCAACCGGCTGCCACAAAGGTTGCCATTGGAGTCAAAGGTCAAATCAGTCACATGGGACAGATTCTCAGGAGGTTCGCCATCGCCGGCAAAACTGTCTGTTATGAGGATTACTTTATCGGTTCCCTTTACCTTCAATATCAATTTTTGAAGATGGGGATTGATATGTATTCCCATAGAGTCGGAGATGATTTCGGCATACATATCATCGTCCAGCAAACAAGCTTCATCGGGACCACATCCTCTGGTTCCCAACCATTCGCTGCTTTGTCCGGTGGCATTCATACAATGGGTTTGCAAGGTAAGACCATAGGGTTTGAGAACCGCAATCTGTTCGGGATTTGCTTCACTATGGCCGACTGCGATGGTTGCATCGGGATTTGTATCTTTCACATATTTCACAAAATCTGCAATTCCTTCCCGTTCCGGGGCTATGGCCCAAACTTTTGCGTCTGCTCCTGCGCGGTCCACTAATTCCTTGTAGTCGTCGAGGCGAATTGTGCCACTCCAGCAGTTCTTATCTGCGCAGGCGCCATATTGGGGATTCATATAGGGCCCCTCCATATAGATGCCCGCTATGTTTTCCCCGTCAGGTGATTTCATGGCGGCCTGAATTTTGTCTATGGCTTCCAGAAAATCTGCTTTAGGTAAATCATAGTATAGGGTGGGCAACACAGTGGTCTCGCCGTGCGCCAGAAAATGTTTTGCGGTCAGTTCCGGAGCTACGAAAAACATGGTGCCGTTTCCACCGTGAACGTGAATATCCACAAAACCGGGACCAATATAGGCCCCTTCTGCATCTATACAATGGGCGTTTGATGGGATTTGTAGGCTATCCTCTGTCCCCACTTGCACGATGCGGTCATCGTCTATCTGAAGAACGGCATTGTCAAGAATGCTGTCTTTCAATACTGCTTTTGCATTTTTTATGTAAATCAAGGGTTAGCCCTCCTGCCAAAGTTTTTTTTCAATTTTACGGTAGTTCTGATATTTTTCCTCATACGCGGACCGGCGTGATGAGGGATCATAGGTCTTGTTGATGGGCAGACTGGGAAGTGTGATGCCACAAGCGTTTGCAGCTAATATGGCAGCGCCTGCTCCTGCAGCTTCTTCCGTCTCCGGTACATGGATGGTTCTGCCTGTGGTGTCTGCAATGATCTGACACCAGAGAGGACTTTTGGCTCCACCACCGAAAAGTACCATGTGCTGTTGGGACCCGTTCTCATCCATGGCCTCCAATAGAACACGCACTTGGAATGCAATGCCCTCCATGACAGCTAAGGCAAAGTGCCCGCGTTTGGTACCCAGATGCATGCCATAGAACACACCCTGTGCGTCAGGATAAAAATCCGGCCCGGAAGGACCATTCATATAAGGATAGAAGAGGAGAGAAGATCCCTGTTCCAGGGCATCCTTTGCTTCTTTATTTATGGTGTCATAATCCTCTTCTGGGAAAAATATATCACGCACCCATCTTAAGCAGGTACCAGCCGTATTGATGACACCTTCTGTGACCCAGGCACCCGGGCGTGTGTAGCCACACCAACCCACCTTGGTACATTGTTCTATCAGTGGAGCGTCCCATAACTTCGTGATAGCACCTGCTGTGCCTAAAGACAGCGTCATAGTACCCCTATGTAATCCGGCACCGAGAGCGGCACATTTTTGGTCCTGTGCACCGACGGCCACGATGCAGTCCTGGGACAGTCCCAATTTCGAGGCAACATCCGCTGTTACTTTACCGGCGCATGTTCCACTGTAGGCCAGCCGGGGAAGTTTTTCTATGGGGATATTGTATTTGTCCAGAATATCGCTGCTCCAGCAACAGTTGTGGATGTCATACATTAAAGTCCCGGATGCCATGGAGTGGTCTGTGACGCAATTACCGGTAAATTTGGCAATCAGGTAATCCATGGGCATTAAGAATTTATAGGTTTGTGCAAATATATCCGGGTGGTTTTCCTGAAACCACATCAGTTTCGGTAAGGTGTAACAGGCATCATTGGGCTTGCCTGTGTGAAAAAAGATGTTTTCATCACCAATTTCGTCAGATAATTGTGCAGTCTGCTTGGTGGCGCGGGTGTCTAACCAGGAAATGGCGTGATACAAAGGGCGAAACGCTCTATCCACCGGGACAAAGGAAATGCCCTGGGAACTGACAGAGATTGCGGCGATGTCCGCCGGATTTATGCCGGCACTCTGCATCGCGCCTTTGGCGGTATCCAAAGTCAGTGCCCACCAAAGATCAGCGTCCTGCTCCACGAAACCATCCTGTGGCATAATTAGTCCGTATTCCTGATAGGAAGAACCTATAATATGAAGTGATTGATCAAACAGGATGCTTCGGCATCCTGTCGTGCCAAGGTCGATGGCGAGATAAATGGACATAGCATACCTCGTTTCATACAAAAATCTAAGTCTATCATAATTTTATCAAATTTATTTGACAGTTACAATCAGAATAGCACTCACGGGTTTTCACATATCGGTCAAGATACGGTACCAAAAAAGCCATTGATGTGAGAACCAATGGCTTTGCTTTAATTATGATGAAATTAATGTTGTCTTCTGACCATCTTGGCGTAATCGGTAGGTGTCTCTCCGATTTTGTTGTGGAAAGTCCTTGAAAAATAATGGAGTGAAGAGAAACCTAATTGAGCGGATATCTCCGTCATACTTAAGTCTGTGGTTTGAATTAAATTTTTGGCTTCACGCATACGTAATTCCTGAAAGTAGGCGATGGGGCCGCAACCCTTGTGCTTTTGTACCAAACGGCGTAAACTGGATTCGCTAATCCAAAGGGCTGCCATCATATCTTTTATCGTAAGGTTCTTATCCAAATTTTCTAATAAGAAGGTTGTCAAGTGCTCCATCTGCTGTTGGTAGAACCAACTGTGATTTGTGCCATAATTCCGTGGACTCTTCATTTCACCAGCATAAGAAAGTTCCAATAGGAATAGCTCCAAAAGATTCTTTAACTGCTGTGTTTCCCTGGGGTCAGAACTGTTCATATAGAATTCTTTTTGGGTAGAGGATCCACCCTCGCCGGTCTGCAGCAGCGATTGGCCTCTTGCAATCAGCGACTCAAATCGATCTCTTTGCCGTGCGTTCAGACACAGGGGGCGATTATATAGAGAATTCATCGCAGGGGAGTCGGTTTCAAAACTGATAATGTCTACAATCCCGCCGGGAATATAGGCCTGTTCCTTGCCGTGTGGAGTGTCGGGACCATAGATAATTAAAGTCCCTTCGTCCAAAGAAAACTCCTCGCCATTGACACATATCTTGCTGGAGCCCTGTTCTACATAGTATATCTCAGGAAAATCGTGCGCTTCGCATGTTACCCGCGTGTTTCTCAAGTCCAGATGATATACCGTGATAATGGATTGAACCGAAATTGCGCTATCTAGTTTGTGACGATTATAATTGGACATTTATTCTCCTGTGTTTTAACTGTAAATTGCTACAATTTGACCTTTTATTGCTGTTTTTATATTACCTTGTTGTACAAGAATCCGCAATAAAAAAACAGCATTTGAAACTTTTGGACAAATAAAAAGAAAGAATGTGTAAATGTTTATGCAGTAAATTATTTCTTGTGTTTTTCAGCAACCACTTGACTATAGTCTGTAGGGGACATTCCTGTCTTGTTGTGAAACAGACGGGAGAAGTAATGTATGGTAGAAAAACCAAGCTTTTCTGAGATTTCCGTGATGCTCAAGGAAGTGGTTTGTATCAGGCGCTTGGCCTCCCGAATCTTCAGCTCCTGGAAGTAGGCCACCGGTCCGCATCCCTTGCACCGCTGTACCAGTCGTCGCAAGCTGGATTCGCTTAACCACAGGGCATCCTCCATTTGCTTCAGTGATAGATTTTGGTCAATATTTTCCATCAGGAAAGTTGTCAAATGTGCCATTTGTTGTTCGTACAGTTGCTCTTGCCTGGAGTAGGAGGTTAGACCATCCTTTTGGTCTGTTCCCATAGAGATATCCAGTAAAAACATCTCCAACAGATTCTTCAGCTGTTGTACATCCCTGAGGTCGGCACCGGGAACAAGATGCATTCCTCGAATGGACTCATCTTTTTCCGTGCGCTTAAATAGGGATTGTCCCCTGGCAACGATTGCTTCGAAGCGTTCCCTTTGCCTGGGGTTTAGCTTAATGGGGCGGTTGTACAAGCGGACCATGACGTCAGAATTGGTTTCGAAACTGATAATATTTACGATTCCACCGGGGGTATAGGGCTGCTCTTTGCCGTGGAAGGTGTTAGGACCGTAAATAATTAAACCACCGGCATGCAGTACGGTCTCGTTTCCGTTGGCAACCACCAGACTTTGCCCTTGTTCCACATAGAATATTTCGGGGAAATTGTGGGATTCTCCTACCGTATGCGAGTTTCGCAGGTCTGCACGGAATACATTAATGATGGACCGAACGTTAATTACGTTATTCAGTTCATTTCGAATGAATGTCGTCATATTTCCTCCTGTGTCCTGTAAGAATCGTATAAAATCCTGCTCGGTTTTCTTCAAATACAAAGAAAGACAAAATAAACTATAATTTTCTTGTGATGTTCGATGTAAACGCATTCTATCACGGAAAGGAAAAATATGCAATGGAGAAAATTAGACTAGGAATTATTGGATGTGGTGGCATGGCCGGAACCCATGCGCAGGGTATTCTTAAGTGCACGAGTGAAGTGGAAATCACAGCGGTTTGCGACATTATTGAAGAAAGAGCACGTAATACCGCAGAGGCGGTAGCAGAGATGGACAAAATGCCGTATGTGACCACAGACTATCGCACTATGGTGGATTTTGTGGATGCAGTGTTGGTGATTCTGCCCCATGATTTACACTACGAATGTGGTATGTTCTTTGCAGACAACAAGAAACATATTTTAATGGAAAAACCTCTTTGCAATACGGAAGAAGAGTGTATTAGCCTAATTGAGAAATGCGAGCAGGAGAACGTGATACTGATGTGTGCATATCCGGTTCGTTTCTATCCCGGCATTTTGAAATTAAAGGAAATGCTGGACAGCGGTGATTTTGGTAAAATCATGCAGATGTCCGTTTGGACAGAGCAGTTGACCAAGCATAGTTGGGATCACTGGATCGGTACGGCAAGAATCGGTGGTGGACAGCTGTTCAGCCATGGTTGTCATTATATCGATGTTATGCTTTGGTTCCTGGGCAATCCTGTGACAGGTACTCATGTAGGAACGAGAGTGGGTACCCCTTGGCTTTTGAAGGAGGGTACCAGCGCTGTGGTTATGAAGTTTGAAAATGGTGCGGTTGGTTATCACGGTGCCACCTGGGGTGCCCGCGGTACCCGTATGGGATATGATTTCCAGATTCAGACAGAAAAGGGTATGATCGAATACGATAGAAGCCACAAGGAAATCCGTGTTTACAGCGATAGTTTAGAGCACATTCCCGGTGAAGAGCATTCTGACCAGAAAATGAAGGTGGTATGGCGTGAGGATGTAACAAGTAAGAATACACAGTTCGAGTTACTTCATTTTGTGGATTGTATCAAGACCGGCAAGAAACCCATCACCGATGGTTGGTCTTCCTTGCAGAGCCTGCGTGTCATCTGGAAACTCTACGATGCAGAGTTGCACAATACCATGGCAGACCTGCGCGGTTTGGGCTTAGATAATGTAGACCATAATCCTATGAGTTATACATAATTATAATGTAGAAACGAACTATAAAACCTCCCGGCGGTATATATCAGTATCCACTCGGGAGGTTTTTGTTTGACAAAGTATCGGCATGGTGTGTAGAATGAAAGCGTAACAAAACAAGGTGTGAAAGAAAAGGAAGACCGGGATGGCACTCTCAGTAGTAGAACGGCGAAACAATATCATAGAGTTACTGAACGAGGCCGGCAAGGTTAGCGTCAAGGAATTAAGTGTAAGGTTTGATGTGTCTGAGGTGGCGATCCGAACGGATTTGACCGAATTGGAGAAACAGGGGCTGCTCACCAGAGTTCATGGAGGAGCAATCACCAGTTATAAATCTTACTACGACATGAGCCTGGTACAGCGTTCTAATACCAACCCCAGGGAGAAAATGGGGATTGCCAAGCAGATTGGTCAGATGGTGCATGATAACGACACTCTAATTATGAATGCAGGCACAACTCCCTTATTTGTCATGAGAGAGTTGTCTGATAAAAAAGTGACCATTGTGACCAATTCCATCGCGCTGGCGTTGGAAGGTGCGAAAAATGCGAACTTTAAGATTATCCTTTTGGGTGGAGATGTGGATACCAATTACCAGTTCACTTACGGTACGGCTACCATCGGGCTATTGCAACAGTACAATGCAGATATGGCCATTCTGTCTGTGGATGGCGTGGACCCTGTAAACGGCGTTTCTACTTTTTATCATCAGGAAGCGGAAGTTTGCAAATGCATGATGGCCCATGCGAAAAAGACCATTGTGGCAGCAGACTATAGCAAAATCGGCAGAAGCGCTTTTGTGAAGATTGAGGATGTGAGCAAGGTAGATATTCTTGTGACCAGTGAAAATGCAGATGGTGTAGTACTTTCCAAACTTCGCAAAAAGGGAATCCGGGTTGTTGCAGCCAAGTCGTAAAGCAATTATGTAGGGATTAATAGAAGAGTTTATCCGAAGATTTCTTTGGATAGGCTCTTTTTTGCATGAAAAATGGATGAAATTTTCCCCTACGGGTTATTGACAAAGTAAACAATGCATATGTAAAATAGAAATAAATCAAAACGCAAAACGAAAGCAAACGAAAGGAAATAAAAATGGTCAAGAATTATCAAATCAAAGAGCCGTTTTTTGAGTATGGCCCAAAATGTTATATGTACGGTGACGTGCTTTTGGATATTGCCAAAGGCTTGGATGAACTTTCTGAAAAATATGATGTAGATGTGGTTTTGGATGTGCCCGATACTGAAATCTACAACATCGCACATAATACCAAAAGAATCCATGTATATTCCCAGCATATGGATAGTTTGGCCGTGGGCAAGGGCATGGGCAGAACCTTGCCGGAGGCTGTGAAGGCAGCAGGTGCCGTGGGTGTTATGTTGAATCATGCAGAGCATAAGCTTACCATGGAGGAATTAGAGGAAGCCATCAAACGCGCCGATGAAGTGGGACTGGCTACCATGGTTTGTGCGGATAGCATCGAGGAAGTACAGCAAATTGCTAAACTTGGACCCAATATTTTGGTGGCAGAACCCACAGAACTGATTGGTACCGGCAAGCCCGCTGACAAAGAATACGTGGATGCAGTAATCAAGTGTATCCGTGAGATTAATCCTGACATTAAGCCCTTCCCTTCCGCCGGCATCAGCAAGGGTGAGGACTGCTACAATATCATCAAGGCAGGTTCTTCTGCTTCCGGTTGTTCCAGTGCCATCGCAAAGGCAGAAAATCCTTTGGCATTGGCGGAGGAAATGATTGCGGCAGTAAGAAAAGCTTGGGATGAATTACATAAGGCGGAGTAAGCAGATGAAAGAAGAAACCATAAAAAGAGTAAAAGATGTCTTTACCATAGAGTCAGAGTGTATTCGCGAGATGGAAAACCATTTTGACGAAGAAGCCTTTGACAAGGCAGTGGAACTTCTCAAAAATGCCCCCCGCATCGGCGCCACCGGTTGCGGACATTCGGGAATTATCTGTCAGCATTTTGCTCATTTGATGTGCTGTATCGAATTGTCGGCAAAATTTATTTCCCCGGCGGAGGCGGTACATGGCGGAACG
>CAJGCP010000037.1 GCA_904501885.1 uncultured Acetatifactor sp.
CCCGTCATGAGGAAGTAGCCGAAGGCGGATTCCGAACGAGCACGGTGTAAGGCATGACACGTAGCTTTTGGGGAGCGAAGCGAGCCGATAAGATGAGTGGCAGGGCTGCTCTCAGTCTTACTGCATGATAAAATACATAATTTTACGTTGAATATATAATGAGGTTTTAAAGAACTGTCAATCAGGAGAACCGGTTTTTCTTACTAAGAACGGCAGAGGAAGATTTGTTGTCATTGATATAGAAGACTATGAAAGAGAACAAGCAGAAATAAAACTCCTAAGGAAAATACAAGATGCCGAAAAGGCAGTAAAAGATGGCGATAATTGGTTGACTTTAGACGAACTAAAAAAAGCCATGGAGGAATAGCATATTACCCGGATTTTTGACTAATAGGAATTCTGATAAAGAGCCACTGGAGGCATACGCGTACTCAGTTGGCTCTTTTCGTGTTTTTCAAACAAGAATTACTTTAGTTACATCGTTGAATTGTTTATATTCTTTTGTTATACTGTATTTGCTTTCAATGAGCACGATATATCTCTCTTTGTATTCAAGCGCCAAAGCCGCTGAAACTGCAAGATATCACGGAGCAACTCTGCGAATAAGAGGAGAATCGCAATGAAACAATACATATGCGAATTTATGAAAAGATATTGTTTCCCGGATGAAGCCAGAAAAGTAGTTTGGGATAGTTATGATAAAGTGGCTAGTCTACCCGAATTTACTAATCTTTTGGAATCGTTTTATGTAACACCCTATCAGCCTTGTGAATATTTTCGTGAAGCGTTGCATGTGATAAGTGAAAAGGAGAGCATATCCGCTTATACCCTATATCTTGTTTATTATATCTGTCTTTCAAATTATATGAAGAGAGAGTATGAAAGAAATAGTATAGATGAAGAGGTTTTTTACGAGACTGTAGAAGATATTAGTTTTAAACTTGCAGAATGCCACGAGATGGAAATGGTGTGGGGAGTGATTTCCTTTGCGTGGTATTATGATTTGTTCCACCTAAAGACTTTTGGTATGGGAAGACGGCAGTACCATATGAGCGTATACGATGGTGATGCTGCGATGTTGGCGGGCCGAATGGTAAGGGAGCAGACCTTCCGGCGGAACAATTGCCGAGGAACACTTATATGCAGAAAAGATTTGCTGACTGGATTGCGAGAGGTCATAGATTGGGAGGCGGAAAAGGGTTGTTTATTTATGATCCGGTAAATAAAACAACTTTGAAATAATAAAAAGGCCAATAGGATGATTGTTTGTTGATTGTGGAGTTGTACATATGAGAGAAACTATGAAAAAACAAAAGAATAAAAAAGAGACTTGGTTCGTTTTAGGCATGGTGGTCCTGATCGCCACGATAACGGGTCTGCCTTACCTGATGCCCGGATTGGGGTGCCATCTTTTGGACACCCTGTACCATCTATTGCGCATTGAATCCGTCAAGGAAGCTATTCTGAATGGTGCCTATCCTGCCAGAGTAAATCCTATGTTTTTGAACGGATACGGCTATGGCAGTTCCCTGTTCTATTCAGATATCACACTGGTAGTCCCGGCAATTTTGCGCATGCTTGGCGTAACCCCTATTCTCAGTTGGAAAATATTTGTGCTATGTCTTACCATGGCGGCTTCCTGTACCACCTATTATAGTCTTCGATATATTTCAGATAACATAAAGTATTCTATCACAGGTACCGTATTACTGTTACTGTCTCAATACTATCTGGGAGATTTGCACAGCCGCGCCGGCATCAGTGAATATGCAGCATTTGTATTCCTGCCTCTTTTATTTGCAGGAATATATGACTACTTTGCAAAAGAGGGCAAACGGGTTTGGTTGTTGGGAGTGGCTTTTGGAGGACTGATTCTGACCCATACCATTACCACATTGATTTGTTTTATGGTGACCTGTGGTATTTTTGTGAGTGCGCTCCTTTTTGAAAAGACACGAAAAGAACTGCTCTGTCCCGATAAACTAAAACGGTTATGGATTACTGCATTACTGACAGTTGGTGTCAGCGTATATTTCGTATTTCCTATGTTAGAGCAAATGCTGACAGGAGAATTCTGGTATCAACAATCCTGGGCATGGATAGGGGACAATACCCAGCCTTTGAAGACATTTTTCTATCTAAAGGGTAACTTCGGTGTGATTGCAGAACTGGGGATCGGCATTCCGATTCTACTCTTACTTGTGAGTAGGCTGGCGCTTGGGAAAATAAAGAACCGATGGGCAGATGCCTTTCTTCTTCTGGGTGTACTGTTATTTATACTTTCCACGGATATTTTTCCATGGAAGATATTGAACAACACATTGTTCAATGCCATCCAGTTTACCTACCGCCTGTGGCCCTGTGCCCTATGTGCGGTGATATTGGGAATTGTTGTTATGCTGTCGGAGAAACTGACCAAGGGTGGAACGATTCTGTGCGTGGCAACCATCGCTCTTTCTGTGGCATTTGGTATCTACTTCCATTCGGACTATCGGGTGGCAGAGGAAACCCTAACCATCGATGACGAATTTTTGGAGTACAATACCATATACATTGGGCAGGCCGAATATCTGCCCGCAGGCGTTTCCTGGGATGTGAGAATGGGAGCCGGAGAAATGGATGTGGTACAGGCTATGGATGGACCCATTGCGTTGGAACGGTCAGGATATGCGCAGTATCGCTTCTCTGTGGAAGAAGCATCCGACATTTATGTATTGCCCTTGATTTATTATAAAGGCTACACAGCCAAGTTATATACCCCGGAGAATCCAGGAGATGCATTGGAAGTATTAGGTACAGCAGATGGTCTGGTACAGGTGAACAAAGAGGCATCAGATGCGGGTGAGATAGTGGTTTGCTATGGAGGAACTTTACTACAAAGAATTTCAGAATGGGTTTCGCTGATTACACTAATTGGCATCGTTGTTTACATTGCCCGCAAAAGATGTTGCAACATACATAAAATGAAGGATGAAAATATAGTGAATTAAAGTAAAAAAAGGTCCGCCGATATCCATCGGTGGACCTTTGTGTTTACAAACCTTATGTTTGAATGAATTAAGCTTCTAATTTCTTTGTTCTCTGTTTCATAATCCAGAGGAAGCCGATGGTCAGAATTGCGCCCAGAGGCAGGCAAATCCATGCATTCTGTACATAACCTGCAACTACGAAGCAGACAAAGCTGATGGCTGCCACAGAGATGGCATAAGGCAACTGGGTGGATACATGAAGTACATGTACACATCTTGCTCCCGCCGAAGACATAATGGTGGTATCGGAGATGGGGGAGCAGTGGTCACCACAAACAGCACCTGCAAGACATGCGGACATACCGATGTAAAGCAAAGGATTGGTTGCGGCAAACATATTGGAAACGATGGGAATCAGGATTCCGAAAGTTCCCCAGGACGTACCGGTTGCAAATGCCAACAGGCATGCTACTACAAAGATAACTGCGGGCAGGAGATTCTGCAATCCCTGCGCTGCTTCGCTCTGCATCAATGCTTCTACATAAGTGGCAGAACCCAGCAAATCATTGGAAATATTTTTCAAGGAGGTTGCCATAGTCAAAATGATAATTGCAGGCACCATGGCGATGAATCCCTTAGGGACACACTCCATAGCTTCTTTGAAAGTCAGTAACTTGCGGCCTATCAAATATGCGATAATAACAACCAATGCAATCAGGGAGCCCCAGGGCAGACCAACAGTTGCGTCAGTGTTACCAAATGCAGCGACGAAGCTACCGGCAGACTCAGTGCCACCCCACATATCTACGCCAAAGAATCCGCCGATGTACAACAGACCAATGACGGAAACAGCAACCAAAACAACGATGGGAAGAATCAAATCAGCCACACGTCCCTTGGGATTGTATTCCATATCATCTTCTTCCACACGCTCTTCAGAAGAGAACAGGTCGCCTTTTTCAATAGCATTCTTCTCGTGCTTTGCCATCAGACCAAAGTCGGCTTTCATAACGATGAGGGCAACTACGAATACCAAGGTCAACAGTGAGTAGAAGTTATAAGGAATTGCTTTGATGAACAATTCAATACCGGAAAGGCCGGTTCCCTCTGCGTAGCTGGAAACTGCAGCCGCCCAGGAACTGATGGGCGCAATCATACAGATAGGGGCTGCGGTTGCATCGATGATGTAGCTTAATTTTGAACGGGATACTTTATGGCTGTCGGTGACAGGGAGCATAACGCTACCTACGGTCAGGCAGTTAAAATAGTCATCGATAAAAATCAACACGCCGAGGGCGAAAGTTGCAAGTTGTGCGCCGATACGGGACTTGATATGGGTCTGTGCCCAACGTCCAAATGCGGCGCTACCGCCGGAACGGTTGATCAGTGCCACGATGGCACCTAAGATAACCAGGAACAGGAAGATACCTGCAGTACCTTCAATGGCTGCGATAACACCGGTGTTTACCACATGGTCCACAGCAGCAGGCGCGGAGCCGCCGCAACCTAAAATTGCACCAACCACGATACCGGTGAACAGGGAGGAATATACCTCCTTCGTAATCAATGCCAAACCGATGGCAACGATGGGAGGAACCAATGCCCAAAATGTGGCAACTGTGTTCATGCCCGATGCAGTCACATAGATTGCCATACCAATTGCAGCGATGGCAACAATGAGAGCTACAAGTGAAATTCTCTTTTGTTTCATTTCTTGTCCTTTCTTCGCAGGATTCTTTGCCTGCGACACAAAATAGTAAGTTTACCCTATAACAGGGTGTAAAAAAAGCCATGGTAGATGCCATGGCTTCATACTAGTATCTTGTACGATTCCACGACAGCGCTCCATTCCGATTGGAATGACAGTTTGCAGGATGTTCTCCGGCAACCCGGCGTCGCTTCTCCCAGACCGGATACAGCGAAACCTCGGCGAAGGTCCCTTTTTGATTCCTAAGGTCTGTTTGTACGGAATCATACTCTTGAACTTCGCACCTCTATCATGCTTTGTTTCTTTATTATATGCAGGTTTACAATTCCTGTCAATATTTTACATACAGAAAAGATTTGAGGAAGGACGAGGGCGTTTTAGATACGTTTTATTTTTTTTTAACATTTCAGATAATTGACTTTTCCGATTGCCATAATATAATCAAAGAGTAGTAATTTTTATATAGGAAAGAGGACATAATGATATCAAAATTTAGTGTAAAAAAACCGTATACCATCCTGGTGGCAGTCATCATGGTGATTATCCTGGGAGTGGTATCCCTGATGAAGATGACGGCAGACCTTTTACCGAATATTAACCTACCCTATGTCATCGTCATGACTACATACGTGGGGGCTAGTCCGGAAACGGTAGAGATGGTGGTGACCAAGCCCGTGGAAGCGTCTATGGCTACCGTCAGCAATGTGGAAAGTATCAGTTCTACATCCAATGAGAATTATTCTATGGTTGTGATGGAATTTGCACAATCTGCAAATATGGATTCAGTTTCCTTGGAAATACGTGAAAAGTTGGACCAGATTAAGTCCTACTGGGATGAAAATGTAGGCAATCCTGTGATTATGAAATTAAATCCCAACATGCTGCCCATCATGGTAGCTGCAGTGGGGGTAGAGGGAATGACCGTTGCTGAAATCAGCGATTATACCCAGGACTACCTGTTGCCGGAACTGGAGAGTATCGAAGGTGTGGCCAGTGCTTCTGCCAGCGGCCTGTTAAAGGAACAGGTAAATGTCATTATTCGTGCCGATAAAATCGCGGAAGTGAATGAACTTATTTTCGCATCCATCGATGAGGAAATGGAGGAAGCTGAACAGGAGATTCGGGACGGCAAGAAGGAACTGGCGGACGGAAGAGCGGAACTGAATGACAAACAGGCGGAGATGGACGACGCCAGAAACGATTTGTTTGAGGGACAGCAGGAATTAGACCAAAATAAAGCAAAATTTGAGAATAGCAAATATTACTTTAATGATCAAAAAGCCGCCGCAGCCCAGATGCTGGCCGAAAACCATGCTAAGTTAATCGATGCAAAAACGCAAATTGCAGCGGGCAAAGGTGCAATTCAGGGCTCTATGGCTCAATTACAACAGCAGATAACTGCCATTGAAACCAAAGAAAAAATGTTGTCTGCACAAACGGCCATTGCCGGCTATAAATCGGCCCAAGGTTTGGGTGACGCCGAAGCGATGATGATTCCTTGGGAAACGGTAAAGAGTGAGTTCCCTCAGGCTGATAGGGAAGTCATCGACGGACTCGCCCAAGCAGTGCAGGGGCAGGGAGTTCCGGCTACCCTGGGAGCTTTGGAAATGGCAGTAAAAACGCAGTTAAATTCCCCTGCCATGCAATCGGTGGATGTGTCCTTAAAACCCACCCTGCAGGCTGGTTTACAAGAGGCCCAAGGACAGCTTGATGCATTGGCCATACAGGAAGCAGAAGTGGATAAGGGCTTAGAGGCACTTGTCAAAGGACAGGTGGAGGCTTCCGCCGGACTTGGAAGCGCTGGCGCACAAATCTCATATGGCCAGGCACAGATCGAAGCGGCACAGGGTCAATTGGATGCGGCCAAGGAACAGTTGGACGCAGGAGCGGAGCAAATAGATTCTGCGAAAGAGCAGTTGGAGGAAGCGGAAGAGCAGTTGCGCGAGGCAGAGGAACAACTGGAAGAGGCCAGACAGGATGCCTATTTGAATGCTGACATGGCTGGAATTCTCACAGTGGATACGGTAAAGAATCTTCTGGTGGCACAGAATTTCTCCATGCCCGGAGGCTATGTCACGGAAGATGGAGTGGATTATCTGGTACGTGTGGGAGAAAAGCCTGAAGACGTGGATGAACTGGCAGCCATGCCACTGTTAAACCTAAATATGGATGGCGTGAAGACAATTACATTAAGCGATGTTGCCGACGTCTTTATGACAGACAATAGTGCAGAAATCTATGCCAATCTAAATGGTGCTCCCGGTGTCATGATTTCCATGCAGAAGCAAACCGGATATTCCACCGGTGACGTGTCTGATAAGATCAAAGATAAATTTGAAACAATTATGGAAGAGAATTCCAACATCACTTTGATTGAACTGATGGACCAGGGAATCTACATTGATATGGTAATGGATTCTATCTTTAGTAATATCATTGTGGGATTTGGCTTGGCAATGATCATCCTGATAGTGTTCTTGCGGGATTACAAACCCACCTTGATTATCGCATGTTCCATTCCCATCAGTTTGGTGGCAGCCATCGTTTGTATGTATTTCAGCGGTGTCACATTGAACATTATTTCTCTGTCAGGTTTGGCCCTGGCGATCGGAATGTTGGTAGATAACTCCATCGTGGTAATCGAAAATATCTATCGACTTCGAAGTGAGGGTGCTTCGGTGAAAGAAGCAGCCATAGAAGGTGCCAAGGAAGTGGCAGGAGCCATTGTGGCATCTACATTGACGACCGTCTGTGTGTTCCTGCCCATTGTCTTTACAGAGGGCATCACCCGTCAGCTGTTCGTAGACATGGGACTTACCATTGGATACTCTTTGGTAGCCAGTCTGGTGATGGCGCTGACTGTTGTTCCTGCGATGGCCTCCAAGGTGCTTACGAAGGCAAAAGAGCCCCAGGTAGGCGGTTGGGAGAACAAATTGACCGGACTTATCAGAAATATATTGGAATGGTGTCTGCGTCGAAAAGGTGTGGTTATCATGGGTACGGTGGCGCTGTTGGTGTTGAGCACAGTGTTGTCCATATCTAAGGGAACTGCATTTATGCCGGAAATGGACAGTAATCAAATCAGTATGACCATCACACCCCAGGAGGAGATGGCACTGGAAGACACCGCAAAGATTTCCGACGAAGTCGTTCGTCGTTTGGAGACCATAGAGGATATTCAGGATATTGGTGCCATGGTGAGTGATGATAGTGCTTCCCTCATGGGTGGTGGGACGGCAAATGCCGTATCCATCTACATCACGACGAAGGATGACAAGAAATATACCAATGTAGAATTGGGGCGCCGGATAGAAGAACTGCTGGCTGATATAGAAGGCGTGGACATTGCTGTACAGACTGCATCGATGGATATGTCGGCACTTGGTGGCAGTGGCATTAGTATTCAGGTGCGAGGCAGAGAATTGGATACGTTGCAAGAGGTTGCCAAGGAAGTGACCGCAATTCTGGAGACGGTACCGGGTGTGGATCAGGTCTCTGATGGGTTAGAGGAGACCAGTGGCGAGATGAAGGTGCTGATCGATAAGGATGCAGCCATGGACCATGGCCTTACCGTGGGTCAGGTTTTTGCACAGATCTCAGCGAAGTTAGCGACTCCTACCAGTGCTACCACACTGACCACGGAAATCAAAGAATTTGACGTGTATGTAATCAATGAGGTAAACGAATCTCTTACCAGAGAGGCGTTGAAATCTATTGACATAGATGCCACAGATAAAGATGGTAAGAAGGTGAAGGTGCCTTTGTCGGATATTGCTACCTTTGAAGAAAGCAGAAGCCTGAGTGCCATCCAGCGTAGTGAACAGACCAGATATATCGCGGTTTCTGCATCTATTGCAGATGGTTATAATATTGGTCTGGTTTCAGCAGATGTGGAAAAAGCCATGGAGGAATACAATCTCCCGAAGGGATACAGCCTACATTTTGGAGGCGAAAATGAGACTATTATGGAAGCTATGGGACAGTTGGCATTGATGTTGGTACTGGCAATTGCGTTTATGTACCTGATTATGGTAGCCCAATTCCAGTCCTTGAAATCTCCCTTCATCATTATGTTTACCATTCCTTTGGCATTTACCGGAGGATTCTTAGGACTGTTCTTATCAGGCAGTGAACTTAGCGTCATCTCCGTGATTGGATTCATTATGCTGGCCGGTATTATCGTCAACAATGGTATCGTGTTGGTAGACTATATGAATCAGTTGAGGGAAAGAGCTATGGAGAAAAAGGAGGCCATTTTGACAGCGGTTCAAACCCGTCTCCGTCCTGTGTTGATGACAGCACTGACTACCATTCTGGGCCTGTTGCCCATGGTGGTTGGTGGCGGTATGGGAGCGGATATGTCGAGACCCATGGCAGTAGTTACCATCGGTGGTTTGGTGTATGGTACGCTGCTCACCCTCGTAGTTATCCCTTGTATATACGATATCTTCCATCCGGAGCGTGAGCAGAAAGAATTGGAAGCCTAACCGGGAAGAAACTACCAGTATCATCCATATAAGGGAAATATAAAAGATAGAAAAAGGGCACATCCGCCAGTTGTGGATGCGCCCTTTGCGTTATTATGATTCTCTTTTGTTTTATTTTACACTTTCAAAATCTTCTATCACTTCTGCAGAAGGAGGTGCAGTGAGCAGAGATACTACTACGATGCACAGGCAGGAGAAGAGGAACGCGGGAAGCAATTCGTAAATAGCGAACACGCCGCCCAATTTACTGATCACCAGTTTCCAAAGGAATACCATACCTGCACCACTAATCATACCTGCAATTGCACCGGGACGATTGACTCTCTTCCAGAAGAGGGAGAAAATCATAAGAGGTCCGAAGGTTGCACCAAATCCTGCCCAAGCGAAGGATACCACTTTGAAGATAACGCTGTTTTCATCCATTGCGATAACAGCAGCAACAATTGCGATTAAAAGGAGAGTGATGCGGGATACACGCATTACCTGCTTGTCGGTAGCGTCTTTTTTACATACACCCTGATATACATTCTTAGCCACTGCACTGGCTGCAATCAACAGGTAGGAGTCAGAAGAACTGATGGTAGCAGCTAAAATACCGGCCATTACAAAACCAGCGATAATGGCGGGCAGTGAGCTGGTAGCCAATGTGATAAAGATATTTTCTGCGTCGGAAGCAGTAAGGTGCATGGTAGGATTCAGGACACGTCCAGCAATACCGATGAATACTGCAATGCCCAGGGAGATTACCACCCAAATCATTGCCACGCGTCTGGAGAGTTTCAATTCTTCTTCTTTACGGATGGCCATGAAACGAAGGAGTACCTGAGGCATACCAAAGTAGCCAAGACCCCAAGCCATCATAGAGCAGATCTTCAACAAACCATATTTGGAAGGCTCTCCAAACACGGGCGCACCTGCTTCTACTAATTGTACACCGGCTTCATTTACGGTGGGTGAAGCCATACCGAAGAACTCTAGGAATCCGGGGATGGATTGTGCGTTTTCGATTACCGCACCTAAACCACCGGCACTAGATACACCTATCACTACGATAACACCCAAGGAAACTACCATAACGATACTTTGCATAAAGTCAGAGGCACTCTCTGCCAGGAATCCGCCCAGCAGGGTGTAGAGCAATACGAATACTGCGCCTAACAGCATCATGCTGATATAGGAAGCTCCGAACAATTTGGAGAACAACTTACCGCAGGTTACCAGACAGCTGGCTGCATATACAGTGAAGAAAATCAAGATAAATGCGGCAGCTACTGTCAAAATCACCTTCTTATTCTCGCGGAAACGATTGGAGAAGAATTCGGGTAATGTAATGGCATTATTGGCTCTCACACTGTATCTGCGCAAACGCTTGGATACAATCAACCAGTTGAAGTATGTACCGATGGCCAAGCCCAATGCAGTCCAAAATGCATCTGCCAGACCGCACCAATAAGCCACGCCGGGAAGTCCCATCAAAAGCCATCCACTCATGTCGGATGCTTCTGCACTCATAGCTGTTACCCAGGGGCCAAGGGAACGACCGCCCAGAAAATAGTTTTCTGAACTTTGCTGTGCTTTTTTGGCAAAGAATATACCGATGCCTATGACAGCGGCCATATAAATTGCCATGGAAATTATGATTTGTATGGTATCATTTGTCATATTTTTTCCTCCATATGTAAATTTGAAATCCATTATAACACAAGAATCTCTGTTGCGCTACCACTTTAATCAAAAAAAGTGCAAAAAATTTAAGGAGTCCTACCCAGAAGATAATCTGTTGAGACTCCAAAATAGTCTGCAATACAGCATAAGGTATGCAAGTCGGGGTGATTGATTCCGTTCTCATAGTTGGATATAGTGCTGACAGATACGTGTAAATATTCCGCCAAATCCTTCTGACAGAGTCCCTTTTCGCGACGCAAGAGAAGAAGTCTGTTTCCAAAGTGTATCATAAAAACCTTACCGTATTTGTATTTATTGTTTTGTTTGAAGGAGTGCCTCGGCTGTGGCAATCAACACCTGAATGTCTGCATCGGTACACTGGTATTTAATTAGATGCATCAGCCGTTCTCTATCGGGGGATTCGGATTCTTCTCCGAGAAGCACTGAATCGGCGGACAGGGACAGATAGCCTAATATCCTGGTCAACAATGCATAACTGGGTGTCTTGTTCTCGTTTTCGATAGACTGCAAGTACCGCATACTGATGTCCAATGCTTCAGATAATTGCGCCTGGGTCATTCCCTTTTTCTTTCGGGCATTTTTGATTGCAGTTCCAATTGAGTTCGTTTCTTTACGCATTTTTTGTTCACCTCACTCACACTTAGTGTACAGTTTTGCCACAAAATGTGGAACGATACAAAAGTGCGTATAAATAGGAACAAAAAAATCAGCCCCCCGGAATCAGGGGACTGTTGTGGGTTGCAAGATAAGGAAGTGATTGTCTCCCTCGTCGATTGTAAAGAGGAAACTTACGTAATCAGGGTTAATCTTATCGAGGGATTCCGGTCTGGCAATGTGCCCGGGGAATTGACGAATTTCATCGGGGTTAAAATCATCTGACATTTTAGGTTTCTCGCCAGGTTCAAAGCCTTCCGGCATCTCGGGTCTTTCGCCGGGTTCGAATCCTTCCGGCATCCCCGGTCTTTCGCTGGGTTCGAATCCCTCCGGCATTTCAGGTCGTCCACCCATAGGAAGCATACCCATCCTATTTCTTTGCTCCATCACCACACCGGATAGTTGTGTGGTGCCTTGCCAGAAGCTATAATCGCCGGGAGTTAAATCCGGACAACTATAATATAGGATAGAGAAATTTCTTCGGGGTAGGAAATTCAAGTAAGTGTTGTCACTTTCATCCTGCAGATAATAGCCCTCGCCGTTGCCTTCGTTACACTCCTGAAGTTGGTCGAATTGGAAGGTGACGGAAGTTTGGTGATTGGTCTCGATTCTATCCATCATTGTGCCGGTGGCAATGACAGTTCCACCGTTTACATAGGTACCCATATCTGAGTCTAAGCCTGCGTCCATGCTGATACCGCTGGATGTAGCGATGACTTCGCCACCATTGATGACCAGCCATCCGTTGGAGTCAATGCCGTCCCCCTCTCCGGTGGAGCCGTTTACATGGATGTGCACCTTTCCGCCGTTGATGGTGGTGACGGAAACATTATCTTCGTTGGTATTGATTCCATCATTGCCGGAGTCTATGATAATCCATCCTCCATTGACGGTCATATGGAGTTCGCTGCCCAAACCTTCATTGTCGGAAGAGATAGACAGGATTCCGGTTCCCTGCTCTCCGCCGTTGATATTGATAGATTGCTTCGAGTAGAAAGCGGCATCATATTTATGCAATTTTTTGCTGTCTGTGACCTTGGTGCCATCCTCGCTGAGTTCGTAGGATTTATAGATGCGTGCCACATGAGAGCCCCGCACCACATTGGTGGAGCCATCGGCAATCACCACATTGGCACCGGCTTCGGTGGTATCCACCAGGGAGGTGGCGTTGTCTGCGTCGTCGGAGCCACATTCATAGACATGATAGAAGATAACAGCAGGCGCAACCGTACAGGTGATGTCCATATTATCCAATATTAGCGTCACCTTTGCTTCTGGATTGTCCTCGGCATCCTCCCCCAAATCAACTGCAATCTGCCCTTTGGAAAGCACACCGCTGATGCGATAAGTGCCTGGCTTGGCAATATGCACCACGGTATGTTCGTCGGCTTCCGCCTGGGAGTGTTCCTGCCATGCCTCACCCTCTCCATAGGTAAAGCCTTGCTCCTCCAGGTAAAAGACGATATCGTTGGCGGCGTAAACGGCGCCACCTGATGAGGTGGAGATTGCCTTGCCATCCACAGTGATTTGTTCGTCGGATAATAGGATGTGGGTAGCATCCGGATAGGGACCGTTGTCTGTAGTGGTCTCACCGCATCCGACGGATCCTAACAAGAGCACGAATGCCAGCATACATAACAATACTATATTCTTTTTCATAGGAAATACTTCCTTTCAGTCATGTGATAAAATGATTGTATCAAAAAAATGTGTTGAAAGTGTGTTTATTTATTAAAAATTTAGAAAACTTAATAATAAAGATTTGATTGTCGAAGGATTTGTGTTAAAATAGTTTACAAATAGTTTACCTAAATGGTATGCAAAACGGAGGAAAACATGGTACACATTATTGCAGACAGCACATGTGATTTGTCCAAGGATTTGGTGGAAAAGTATGGCATCATCATACAGCCTCTCTATATTCATCTGGGAGAAGAGGAGTATCAGGATGGTGTGACTATCACCCCAGACGAGATTTACAGATGGTCTGAGGAGACAAAGGAAACCCCTAAGACAGCTGCAGTCTCCATGGCAGACATGCTGGATTTGTATGAAAAATATAGCGCTGATGGTGACGAGATTATCTGTTTTTCTATTTCTGACGATATGTCTACCACCGGTAATGTGATGCGTATGGCAGCAGAGGAAATGGATGCGCAAGACCGTATATTTGTGGTGAATTCTGCGAATCTCTCCACAGGTATCGGTTTGCTGGTACTTGAGGCTGCGACTATGGCACAGAATGGTATGTGTGCCAAAGATATTGTGGCTAAGATAGAAGAACTGAAGCCCTTGGTAAGAGCCAGCTTTGTGGTGGATACATTGACTTATCTGCACAGAGGGGGACGTTGTTCCGGCGTGGCTGCTTTGGCAGGAGGTATGTTGAAATTGCATCCCCGCATCGGTGTGGAGGATGGAAAGATGGGTCCCGGCAAAAAATACCGTGGTAAAATGAGTTCCGTGATTTTAGAATATGTGAAAGACATGGAAGAAGACTTAAAGACTGCGAATACGGATAGAGTGTTTATTACCCATTCCGGTTGCGACCAGGAAATTATTGATGAGGTCCGCAGTTATCTGGAGCAACTGAATAGGTTTGATGAAATTTTGGTGACGAGAGCAGGTGGCGTGATCTCCAGTCATTGCGGTCCCGGCACCCTGGGAGTACTCTTTATCGCAGGATAGGGCGGTACATTCCCAAGAGAGGACGCGCTATGTTAAACAGATGGAAAGAACGTGGGCTGCTGTGGCATGGATTACCCCTGCTGGCTTTGATGGTGTGGGGAGTTTTCTGCATCACAAATAATTTGTGGTATGACGAGGCATATTCTGCAGCACTGGTGTCCCAGCCTTGGCAAAAACTGATTTATATTACGGCCGTAGATGCCCATTCCCCTTTTTATTATGTTCCTTTGAAATTGGTGTACGAATTGTTTGGCGGTGGCACCCATTTCTTTGTATTGAAATTGATGTCCCTTCTATTTATGATGGGATATATGTTTCTTGGCAAATATTATGTGGCAAAGTTATTTGACAGACGCACCTCTGTGTGGTTTATGTTTTTTTCTTTGTGCGCCCCCATCATGAGTGTACAGGCGGGCAATGTGAGAATGTATGCCATGGGCCTGTTTTTTATGACTTTGACCGGCCTTTTGATGTACGATACATATTTGGAAGCCACACCGCACAAGTGGGCACTTTTGTGTCTGGCAAGCATTGGTACGGTATATTGTCACACCTTTGCGATGGTGCAATGCTTTTTATTGTATCTATTGTTTTTCGCGGTAATATTGTATAAAAAGCAGTATGACAAAGTGAGAGGGTTTTTCCTGTGCGGCGGCATTGTGGCAGTGGTATTTTCCCCTTGGCTTTGGGTTACATATAAGCAAATGACTATGCGTATGACCAATGATGTGGGTTCTGCGGTAAACAGAGCTAATCTTTCTTCGTTGTGGGATTACTGTAAAGAATGGTTTTCTGCCGTGGAGACTCCCATTTTGCCTGTTGTGTATTTGGGCGTGCTGCTTTGTGTCTGCTTAGTGATTTTGGGTGTTGTTGCGACATGCAAAAATCACAATGCCGCAGTTGCCATAGGCGTGGCGTCCTTGGGACTGACTGTGTTGGCGGGATTTTTGATTTCTGTCTTTATCAATAATTGTTTTATGGGACGATATGTGTTCCCGGGATTTGGATTCCTGATGTTATTTTATGCTGTGGGTGTGAGAAGTCTGGACAACAATTACCTGAAGACGGTGATTGTGGCTATAGCGCTCCTATGCTTTGGAATGCAGTATACATCAGAAGTGGCGTTGGAATACGATAAAGGATTGGATGTATACGAGACGTTTTGGGAAGAAAATGTGACAGAGGACGACGTGATGATTGGACCCTACACACATACCATTTTCCTGAATGTGTATCATCCGGAAATTACATACTATATTTTAGGGTATAAGAATTATAAACTTCCCTTCCAAAACACGGAAGCCTTGGTGGATTATAATGATTTAAAGGATGTACAGGGAAATATCTGGTATGTGGGCTTTGGTGATGAGCGGCCACATCAATTGGAGCATCTGTGCGACTACGAGGAAAAAATAAGATTTCAACATATGTATTATGATTTTGTGATTTATCAATTGGAGTGGAGAGAATAAACGATAGGTTATGAAGGCATCAAATAAGAAGGAAATATTCAGTTTACCCAATTGCATAACGATGTTTCGGATTGTTGGGACGGCCTGTATGGTTTTTACGGATCCTTTGAAAGAGGCATTTTATACCATCTATACATTGTGCGGTATCAGTGATGTGCTGGATGGTTGGATTGCACGGAGAAGGAACCAGACTTCAGAATTAGGATCCAAGTTGGACAGTATCGCAGATCTTACCTACTATTTTGTAATGGCGCTGATGATATTGCCTGAATTGATTCGCATTTTGCCGGCCGCAATCTGGTATGCAGTCATTGCTATCGTGGGATTACGTGTTGCGTCTTATTTATTGGTGGCGTTCAAGTTTCATCGATTTGCATCCACCCATACATATGGAAACAAACTGACCGGTGCCGGCGTGTTCGGTATTCCCTATTTCATCGCCACAGAATATGGCGTAGTCTACTGCGTGATAGCATGTACAGTGGCGGCACTTGCGTCCATGGAGGAGTTTATCATTCATTTATTTATGAAGTCTTACGATAAGAAACCAAAGACATTATCGCAGTTGATGAGATTGCAGAACGGTTGATAAACAGATGCGCTAACCAAGGTGGTTTGTGGGAGGAGATAGTTAATTCTATGGAAAAAGAAAAAGGATTCCGACTGTTTGATAATTATGATGATGACGGCCAGTTCCGGCTGTTTGATGCAGACTTCGACGATTGGGATGAAGATTGGGAAGAAGAACCCTCTGTCGCAGAGGCGGAAACTGTGAAGGAAGTAACTGCTGAGAAAAAAATGGAGGAGAAAAAGACGATTAGTTTGACTCCTGTCGTTGAGGAAGCAGAAGAGGAAATGTTTGCGGAAGTGGTGGAAAAGGAGACCATAAGCAAGCCTGTGGAAAAGGCTGCAACAATGCCCAAAATGACACCGCCTCCGATTGTCCCCCAAGAGGAAAAATATTCAGGTCCGGAGATTCGCGTAAGATATTGCAGTACCTGTGGAAAGTTGTTGTTTGTAAAAGAGGATGCAACGGGATATTCCTCTGAGTGTAACCATTGTGAAATTAAGTATTTTCAGAAGGCTTAGGGTAAGTAATTGAAAAATTATAAACTGATGATTGCCTATGACGGAAGCCGATACTACGGCTGGCAGAGGCAACCCAATCAAAACACCATACAGGGCAAGATAGAAAGCGTGCTGGAAGTGATGTGCGGCACCCCGGTGGAAGTCATCGGAGCCGGTAGAACGGATGCCGGTGTCCATGCCAAAGGGATGGTTGCCAATGTGAATATGGATGCGGAATTGACTTGCCAGGAGATTCGGGATTATCTGAACCGCTATTTGCCGGAGGATATCGCAGTGACGGAAGTGCGGGAAGCATCCCCCAGATTTCATGCCAGATATAATGCCATCGGTAAAACCTATCGATATACCTGTTATGCCGGTACTGTAAAGTCTGTCTTTGACAGAAAGTATTATACCAGACTGGAAGAAAAGCCCAATGTAGGTAAAATGCGTAGGGCAGCAGTGATGCTGCAAGGTGAGCACGATTTTCGCAATTTCTGTGTGAATCCCCGCATGAAGAAATCCACAGTCCGTAATGTGGACAGGATAGAAATATTAGAAAAAGATGATTATATTTATTTTACCTTCCATGGCAATGGATTTTTGCAGAATATGGTACGCATCATGGTAGGTACGTTATTGGAAGTGGGATATGGACGAATGTCAGTGGAGCAGATAGAAAGGGTGCTGGAAAATCCCGACAGGGAAAAGGCCGGGCCCACCGCACCGGCACAGGGATTGTGCCTGATGGAAGTGGATTATGATTAGAAAAAATAAGCAAAGCCGGAAAGTGTGAAATAAACTTTCCGGCTTTTTTGATTCGGTTTCGTTTTGCAGATAAGTGCTTGCTTTACGCAGTAATTACCGTGCCAACCTTGCCTCTGATGGCATCCTTTACATTTGCCATGGAAGTAATCAATACACTACCCTGAGGCTGTTTGCTCAGATATTCAATGGCTGCCTCAATCTTAGGTTTCATGGTGCCTTCCTCGAACTGGCCTGCCTCCATCAGTGCTTTCGCTTCTGCCACATTCATCTTTTCGATAGGTGCTTGTGCTTCGGTACCGTAGTTTTTGTAGACATAGTCCACACCGGTTAAGATAATCAACTGGTCGGATGCTAATTCGGAAGCCAACTTTCCTGCGATGGCATCTTTTTCGATGACTGCGGAATCGCCTTTTAATTGATCTTTTTGCTCGATAACGGGGATACCGCCACCGCCGCAGGCGATAACCACCTGTTCTGCGGCAACCAATGCACGGATGGCCTCAATTTCCACGATGTCCAAAGGCTTGGGCGCTGCAACCACACGAAGATAGCCTTTGCCCGGTTCTTCCACCACATAGTTGCCCTTGTTCTTTTCCACCTGTGCATCTTCCTCGGACATATAGCGGCCGATGGCCTTGGTGGGCTCATAGAATGCTTCGTCATAGGGGTCTACAGTGACTTGTGTCAAAATAGTGCTGACAGGTACGGAGATGCCGCGGGTCAGCAGTTCGGAACGGAGTGCGTTCTGAATGTCGTATCCCACATAGCCCTGGCTCATGGCGGAGCACACACACATAGGAGCGGGAGTGTAATCGATATATACACGACGAAGTTCTGTCATGGCTTTATGAATCATGCTTACCTGAGGACCGTTGCTGTGGGTGATAGTTAACTGATACCCTTCCTCCACCAAATCAGCCAGGCTTCTGGCAGTTACTTTTACTGCGTCCCATTGCGCCAAAATGGTGTGGCCAAGTGCATCATGTCCTAAGGAAACAACTACGTTCTTCTTGCTCATTTTATTACCTCTCTATTATTGTGTTTAAGGTCTTTTTAGTATAACACTCGGGTGTTATTTCGTCAATTCTGCAATACCATCCAAAAGTGCAAAATAATTGGCAAAAGTTTTCCTGCAACAATCCGGATTATCAATGACAATGCCCGGTACACGCAGACCAATCAGGGAAAATCCCATGGCCATACGGTGGTCGTCGTAGGTATTCACCAGGCAAGGGGTAGGGATGCCCGGATGGATGGTAAGTGTACCGGCAGTCTCCTCGCAACGGATCCCCATTTTTTGCAGTTCCGTGGCGATGGCATGAATGCGGTCGCTTTCCTGGTGACGGATATGACCGATGCCACGAATGGTGGTAATGCCGTTTGCAAAAGGAGCGATGGCTGCCAGCGTAATGGCCTGATCAGAGCAGGCGGACATGTCCACGTCTACCGCTTTGATGATACCATCTTGGGGAGGCATTAGTTGTATGCCTTCCGGAGTCTCATGCTTTTCACAACCCATTCTTTCCAGAATGGATAAAAATTCCACATCCCCTTGCAAAGAATTAGAATAGACACCCCGCACTGTGACGGGAACGGCCAACAAAAGGCACATGGCGTAGAAATAGCATGCTCCGGACACATCCGGTTCAATGTCGTAGTTGCGGGACATATAGTTTTGTCCTTTGGGAACCAAATAGGTATGTTCCTCTGATTGTTTGCAGTTTACCCCAAATTGCGCCATCATATCCCGAGTCATTTGGATATAGGCCATGCCGTGGGTGCCGGTGGTCGTGATGGTCACGTCCTGAGGGCACAGACAGGATACAATCAACAAAGCACTTAAAAACTGGCTACTGGTGTCGATGTCCACGGTAAGGTGATTTTTTTGCCATCCCTTTCCACAGATGGTGAAAGGAAAGTGCCCTTCTATGCCGTCTTCCGGATGTTGGATTACAGCACCCAAATCCTGTAAAGATGCAAGTAAGGGCCCCATGGGGCGCTTCCGCATCTGTTCTGAGGCGTCCATATGGAACTGTCCCTCTGATACGCCTAAAAATGCAGTGATAAATCTGGCTGCAGTACCGGCACTTCCTACATTGACAGAAGCAGAGGATAGGGGCAAATTGCCACCGGTGCCCTGCACGTGGACGGTACAGGTATTCTCATCCGCGTCCACCTCAAAACCTAAGGCTGTCAAACACCGTAAAAAGGCCCTGGAGTCATCGGAAAACAATGCGCCGTTCAGCGTGGATTTCCCTTGCGCCAGCGCGGCCAAAAGCAGGGCCCGATTGGTGATGCTTTTGGAGCCGGGGACAGAGACGAATAAGGGGGCTACATTTTTATTCAATTGAAGACTTTCCCATAAACAGGGGACTTCGTAGACTTTACTCATAGGCAAACTCATCTTTCCCTTTGGAATTTTGTTCCTATTTTTGAAGCATAATATATAAAATTAAGTATACTTTACCAGATTTTGTGTGTCAATATTTCATCTTTACCACTTGACGAATAGGAAGCAATAGAATTAACATAGGGATAGAAACAGTAGGACACACAATCTGACAAATAGGATGGCATATTTGAAAAGGAGATTTATGGATAGAGTATATGAAAATATCATGGAATGCATTGGCGGAACACCGCTTTTGAAACTGTCCCGGTATGGTGTTGCACAGGGCATTGACCATGCTACCCTGCTGGCAAAACTGGAATACTTAAACCCTGCCGGCAGTGTGAAAGACAGAGCGGCCCTTTGGATGATAGAAGACGCAGAGAAAAAGGGCATTTTGCAACCGGGTGCAACCATCATCGAGCCCACCTCCGGAAATACCGGCATTGGTCTGGCACTGGTGGCTGCCATTAAGGGGTATCGTGCTATTTTGAC
>CAJGCP010000038.1 GCA_904501885.1 uncultured Acetatifactor sp.
CAAGGGCAGTTACGTCACCATCGTTTGCAACTTCAACGGGAATATTTTCACCGATTTCCTTTGCAACATCCAGGTACATATTCTTCACTTTTTTATCAAAGTCTTCATCGCTTACTTTCAAGAACAGGGATGCTACCATGATACGGTTGTCAATGTAAACACCTGCACTGGACACACCGATGGCATCCACTCTGGGCATCTTGGAAGCTGCGGTCTTCATAGCATCCAAAATTCCCTGATAATGATAATCAGGATCAGAAGTGGTCTTAGGGAACCATACAACTTCCTCAGAATATACGCTTTCACCATTGATAACGGCACTTACCTTACGGTCACTTCCGCCGGCATCAAAACCGATACGGCAACCATCCAAATGACGACCGATGGGAGCTGCAGCAGATTTATCAGCAGGTGCATCCTTAAGGTCGCACACGATGACTTCAAACTTCGCCTCATACACTCTCTCCATGAAGGTCACATCAAATGCACGCAAACCATCATAGGTGTATGCTTCCTTAATTTTTGCTCCCACAACAGGGCTGCCTGCGATATACACCTTGTAACCGCCTGCCACCCAAAGCAGAGCCTTGGTCATTCTTTCCACAAAACGGAAATTCTCTTCATCATGGCCTGTACCATCCTTAAAAATACGGGTTTTGTAAGTGGTGATATAACCCTTATTTCTCTCGATGGCAATGATCAGGTCCTGTCCATCCTGTGCGGTTGCTTCACGCATATCACGACAGATTAAGGACAGTGGTTGGAACTGGGGATCCAATTTTGCATTTACTTTAAGCTTCATATTTCACATCTCCTCCGATAATTGTTTTCTGTACATTAAATTCTAAGTCTGTAATGATGACATCCGCATCCTTACCTACTTCAATGGAACCCTTCTTATCTGCAATGCCCAAGGTAGTTGCAGGGTTCAAAGATGCACCATTGACACATTCCCAAAGAGGAATGGAGGAGTTGGTATATACATTCCATACTCCCTTATTCAAATGCAGTACGCTTCCTGCCACGGTACCATCTTCCAAACGGCATACCACACCGCGGTAGATAATCTTCTGTCCGCCCAGGGTATATTCTCCTTCAGGAAGTCCACCTGCAGGCAAACAGTCGGTGATAAAGCAAAGCTTTCTACCTTTGATTTTCCATAATAAATCATAAAATACAGGGCTTACATGGAACGCATCCACAATCACTTCACAGCTCACATCACTGTTGAATGCAGCTGTCACCACGCCCGGTGCACGATGTGCCAAAGGGGTCATGGCATTGAACAAGTGTGTTACATGCTTTACTCCCACTTCTGTACTCTTCATAGCGGTCTCATAATCTGCCGAAGTATGTCCCATAGAAACCACCACATCCGTGTCATGAACCATCTCTCTGATGGCTGCAAAATCTTCTGTGTCGGTCTCGGGTGCCAAGGTAATAATGCGAATCACATCCGCATACTCTTTTACGAATGCCGCATCCGGCTTCAAAATATATTTAGGGTCCTGCGCGCCCTTTTTGCTTTCGCTGATAAAAGGACCTTCTGCATGGCAACCTAAAATGGTACTGCCGTCCCATGTTTTACTCTCTTCCATGAGATCACGGCACACTTCTAATGCCTTGCGAATTACCTTCATATCCTCTGTCATGGTGGTGGGAAGATAACCTACCACACCATTGGCAAGCAGTCCCTTGGAGATGGTTCTAATGCTCTCTTCCGCACCATCACAGGTGTCCTTGCCCAAATAACCGTGAATATGTAAGTCAATCAAGCCGGGAGCCACATATCCTCCCTGTGCATCAATCACTTCTGCGCCCTCGGGAATTTGGTCTGCAGACACGATTCCTTCGAATACATTTGAAAACAGAAGCGCTTGATTTTCCACGATCCGATCTTTTAAAATGATCTTTCCGTTTACAATCGCTTTCACGTTACACTCCTCCGTATCACTAAAATTGTAAAGACAGTGCAAATTATAACAAATATGGATAAAAAATGCAACACGGATTGCCTAATATTCTGTAGGGAAAAGCATATTACCAGCTTTTTAGTTCATCCAAAATATCCTGTGCTGTCGAACCACCTTGCCTCCATTTGTCCACCAAGTTGATTATCGCTCCCGGAGCGTCCTTCAACCACTCCTGCAGTTCCTGTTCGGCCTTATTTTCATCCGGCTGTTTTTCCATAAGTGCAACCTCCTATATCATTTTTATAAAAAAGATGTACCGCAAAGAACTTCCAGCAGCACCGTGCCTTCAGTATTGAACGGTACATCTCCCTACAACCCTCAAGAAGTGCCACCCAGGGGACTATCCCTAACACTTCAAAATTGGTTGCCCGTATATTATATCACATCTTTTTATGTTGTCTACTTACATTCTCGCAAAATCACCAAAACATCTGTATAGATTGTTCAAGGGGCACTGTATAATTCCCATGTTGACTTTCTCATCCGAATCATATATAATTCAAAATCTAATCCAAGGTTGTGTAACGGCAATTGTAGCCTATTAACATTCAATCAGATTAGAGGCGGGGCTAATTAGCCGCATCGTCTTCGGTTAAATCCGGTGGTGCGGCCGCAATATTAGCCCCAACTGATAAAAGTGACTCCGAAACGCACGGCATTGGTGGAACAACTATTGTTCCCCGTGGTATTCGGGTCATCTTATTATTTCGCATTCGATGAGACACCGTGAGAAATACAGTTTTACACTGCGTCTCACACCGTCCAAGATGCGTTAACGGAGACATTTGCCTACGTTGGGAGCTGATCACTCGCCATAGTAACATATGTCTCCAAAATGGTCACTTGGCTCGGAGTCCTTGTCTGTAAGCAAGTCAACTCCCCAATTGGCCATTTTTCTTTTTCATGACTTTCTCATTCGAATAATATAAAATTCTCCTTATGTAGCACTTACATTCATAGAATTTTGTGATATACTTTCTTTAGAGTTGGAATCCAGCGTAGAACCTTTTTTGCATCGGCAAAATTTGAGTTCACTTTCGCGCTTCCAACTTTTTTGATTGACACAACTATAAGTTTATTATACACTACGAGTGAAGTCATTCTTGTTAAGACTGTTGGGGAATTGGACCCCTTCACCCCTGGCAAGTATCGACTTCTTTTTTTGCAAACCACAAACCTCTTGTCCCTCATTTACTTTTATGATACACTCACCAATGTGGAAATGGTTTTGAGTGTTAAAGTCCTTGTCCGTAGGCAAACCACCTTTTTAAATGAACCATTTCTGGAAGAGTCCGAGTTAGATGCAGGTGGGGCTTCGGTCAGGACTGCATCATTGATCTCGGACTCTTTAACCTGTCAAAGAAGTCATTCTTGTTAAGGCTGTTGAGGAATTGGACCTCTTCACCCCTGGCAAGAAATTGACTTCCTTTTTATGTTGTCTACTTGCATTCTTACAAATCTTCGATATAATTGTGTTTGGTGACACATTGGACTGGGGCTCGTTTGGGACGTACCGGGAGGGCTATTTGCATGACCACCACAGGGAATGTGTCATTATCACGCACTCGATGAGACACCGGAAGAAGCAACCTTCGGGCCACGGTTTCCACCGTCCAAGATGCGTTAACGGAGACATTTGCCTACGTTGGGAGCTGATCACTCGCCATAGTAACAGATGTCTCCGTAATTTTATTGACGTATTCTAATTTTTATCATACACTATGCATAGAAGATGTTCTGAGGAATTGAAACTTCGGACTTAGTCCGTATGAGTTCATTATAGCCTCAGTAACATCTTTTTTAATTTCTTATTCTTTAACGTATCTTTGATTCCTACTATTTGGTTTATCCGGAATGGTCATGCGAATTAAGTTCATATCCACTGCAGGACGCAAATAGTTTCTCCGAAATCCCTCTTTAGATTTCAACCCCAATTTCTCCATGAGTGTATTGCCGGTATAAGGCACACCATATTCCATAACTCCCAGTAGCCTCTTAAGGTATTCCGAAAGATTTTCATTTTCCTCACTCATTTGAGCTGATATATCGTCCAAAATCTTATCAATCTGGGCCAACATAAATTCGATAAATACGGTAGATTCACCTTCTATGTGACACCTTGCGATCGCATCATAGTATTCATTTTGAAACTTCTCTATCTGACTCTCTATCGGAATGTATTCAAACACCGGTTTCCACTTTGCAAGCATTGCTGTGTGCCACAATCTTGCCATTCTACCATTTCCATCTGCAAAAGGGTGAATAAACACAAATTCATAATGGAAAATACTGCTCATAATCAATGGGTGGACATTATCCTTTTCTGTCCTCATCCATTGAAAAAGATTCTCCATTAGCTGTGGTACAATTTTAGCCGGAGGTGCCATAAATATACACTCATCCCCGTTAAAAACACCTTCCTCCCCCCTACGAAAGTCTCCGGATTCTTCCACAACATATTGGGTCATAATGCCATGGAATATTTTCAGATTTTTTATACTATACGGTTGAATTTCGGAGAACTTCTCATATGCCGCGTAGGCATTTTTTACTTCTTGTATTTCTTTTTTCTCCCCTATTACAATCTTACCGTTAATTACATCCCTTACCTGTCCCAAAGTGAGAGAGTTTGCTTCTATCTTTAGCGATGAATGGATAGACTTAATTCTGTTGTTCTTTCTTAAATGCGGCTTCGAATCTAAATTACCAATCGCAGAAATCCGTCCAATTTTTTCTGAAATGGACGATACATACGATAATATCTCATTTGTAATTGTAAAAGGCGGTTTATATTCTCCCATAATATACCTCCAACAACTTCCGTATTATCTTGCGTACTATCTTCCTCTATTATACCGCATGAAGAAGAAAAATCAACAACTATATAGAATAAAGTTCCTTGACAACTTTTCCCAAACAAACTATACTACAATTATGGTGGTTTCCTATTAGAAACTGTGGCGAAGTGCTCGCCGTGAGCAGTTTCTGATTTAGGACTTTCCAAACCAATTTATGGCGCATTCGATGAGACACCGGAAGAGGTAACCTTCGGGCTAGGGCTTCTACCGTCCAAGATGCGCCAAAATAATTTTGTTTTTGTATCAAAGAAGCACCCTGTTCGGGTGCTTCTTTTGTCGGACACTTTCCTATTTCACAATAAACCCTGCCGGCAAACGCCAAGAGGAATTGTCATAATAAAATGTCACGCTGGACATCAAATACTCGCCATCATAGTACATGCAGGAAGAGCTTCCGCCGTCCAAGTTGGCCGCATTCACTGCCTGGAACTGCTGCATCACTTCAATCAAGTCGCCGCTGGACGCACCTAAGTGTCCGGATTTGCCACGGCCGTCGGTGACAAACATCAGCACCGCGCCGTCTGCTCTTTGGCCAATGGCGGTTCGGGGATTCAATCCACTGCCCATACCATTCATCTGGCGCGCTTCGTTGTTGATAATCAACTGTACGAAGTGGTTGTTTCTGTCGCTGGCTTCCTCCTGGAAGGTTACAGCATCACGGATTTTCGCATCCGCCACCAAGGCTTCCACATCCGCCTCGGTCATCTTGGAAATATCTATAATCTGCAATATGTGGTCTTCCGTGAAGCCAATCAAAACCAGGCCCGGGAATTCCTGAGGTTTATTGTACTGGATTTCTCCGTTGGACACGATAACACCATAGGGCTTACCTCCGGTATTATTGTTTGAGTTGTACAATCCGCCGTTGATACCGGCGATACCGCCGTTGTCATTCACCAGAGTATCCAGCGTCACACCTTCCTCTCTCCAAGGATAGATGGTGGCCAGACTCACACGGGAAGGGTCTTTTACAATCATCATGGTGCCCGTGTAGGTAGCGCCTGCCACTTCCACGATTTCTATCGGCTCCCCTTCTTCGGCCGAAGCATCAGTGCCATTCAGATTCTCATGGCGAATCAAGTCTGTATCCACTTCCGCATTCAATGCCTGCATGGAGTTTTTATCTACAATCTCCTGAATCTCTTCCGGGCTTAAAAACACGGAAGCCAAAAATTTCAGCTGTCCTGTTTCCAAAATGGTGGTGACAAAGGTCTGCTGCACCGAAGGGAATGCTTTGGAACAGAGCATGCTGAGGGATACAAAAAGCACGATTGCCACTGCCAGCAAAAATGCTCCCAGCACCGCAAAAGCTCGACCTATATATTTCATTATCTTTTTCTTTGCATCATTCTGCATCCGTAATATTCTCCTTCATGGAAACCAATTTCCATGTGGCATTGTCCTTGCCATCTTTGGTATCATCAATACGCACAAAATAAAATCTGTCGTTCATCACATCTTCGATTTTTTTGCCACGGTTCAAACGCATATGCTTCACAAATGAAACATCTACCGCGAAGCAATCTTCTGTAATCCAGGCAAAATTACTTACCTCTTCCTCAGTAAACGCAGGGTTATCCAACACATGTCCGCTGATAAAGGTGATATCCACACCGCCGGCATAGCGTTTTGCCACATTGTACTGATAGGACCCCTTAATCAGGTGCTTGGACATATCGGCAAATTCCAAATCTGCCGACATAAAGAGACTCCAATTCTGTGCCACTTCCAGCACATCGATTTCTTCTGCCACTTCCTCCGGCACCTCATCTAAAACTTCCGGCTCCCAGAGCAGCTCATATTCTGCCTTGCCGTCTTCCAAAGAGACGGTCTGTCCCTCTCTGTCTGTGACTTCGATTGCCACATCTTCTTCCAGCACTGCCACTAAGTATTTGGCAATTTGAGGCAACTCTTCCACATATTCCATCATGGGGGCATACTCAGGATATCCCATATACTGAATGTACTCTTCCGGAATTTCCTGTCCTGCCACACTCACTTCATAGGCACTGTCTACCCGTAGTACTGTGGCAGTAAGGGGTAATTTCCCTCCCTCATAGTTCACCACGTTGCCATAAGCATCCCGCAATTCCACTTTGGGTTGGGTCAGTTCCAGGATATCATAGCGCAGAAGATTCTCTTCCAACCCTTCACCTGCGAAGGGTCTGCCATTGACCTTCACACTGATCCCCTTGGGCAATTCCAGATTATAACTATAGTAATCTGCAAGAATTTTGTTATCCTTTGTCTGGTATGCCACTTGCTTGCCATTCCAGTCCTTTATCTCAATCTCAGGAGGCAGATACAAGCCCTCTAAAACATAACGCACTTCATTTTCATCCTTCGGGATGGCATGGGCATCTTCCACTTCCAACGGAATCCCGTTGACAGACACGGAAAATTCTGCAGGCAGGATCATTTCATAATCCTTGCCGGGCAACAGCAGTTTCACCTGCTCCACTTTCCATGGACGGAAATTCAAAATGGCCAACTTGGTTTGTGCCGGTCCGGTGGCTTTCAAGTCCACCTCCACCAGCGCCATCTCTCCATTTTTAATGAGGTACGCACACTCCTCCTCGCCCGTACTTCCGGGCTTAGGGCCGATGGTCAATTGGTCTGCCTGAAACAAGGCAAGATACTCCGACTTGATGGTTGCCTCTTCTTCAAACCGTCCCGCAGAAATTTCAGGAAGTAAGTATTTTACATAGAAATCTCCCGCTTCCACATGCTGCAGCATTTCTTCCAGTTTCAGGCTCACATGATACTGAGGCTGGGTCTCCTCATATTCCTGCAATATCCCTCTCACTTGCAATACTGCTGCCGTTCCCAGGACAACCAGCAGGACTGCATATACGGAGAAAAGTTTCCAAAAAAAAGCCTTCTTTTTCGGGCTTTTCCCCTGTTTTTCTACCGCTATACCTTCCATTACTTCAGCGTCCGCTGTGGTATCTTCCGGGGGCTGCTCCTGCGCCTGATCCATTGCCATATTTTCTTCATTTATCGCTTCTTGATTGGTCTTATCTTCCATATCAGAATTTATTTCTCCTTGTAGTTAAACACCCATTTATGTTGGATACGGAAACTGATTAAAAACAGGACCATATCCACCAATGTCTTCACCAAAGTAGACAGTCCGGGGGATTGAATTCTTAATACTTTCTCTATCACAAACACCAAAGTGGCGGACAGACAAATTTGGAAGATCACCAGACAATAGTATCTGACCAATGTCTTTTTGTTCGGCTTATCCCCAAATACCACCTTGGAATTGATGTAATAATTCGTCAGGCTGGATACTGCTCTGGCCAAAAAGGACGCCACGAAGGTCACTGGGATAGCCACCCATGCTGCACCTGCAAATAATACCTTAAACAGGAAAAACGCCGTCTCGTCCACCACTGCAGATGCCGCAGAACTAAACAGGTACTTCAAAATCAATGCATAGATTCTAATACTGTCCCGCACTACCCTAAAGTGGGAAGATTTATTTTCCTCGATGTATACCGTTTCGATTTTCACCTGCTCGAAGGGCATATCCTTACGGTTCATCAAAAACAACATATTGGTTTCATATTCGTATCTGTCACCGGCCGCTTCACACATCACAGGCAGAGTGTCCATAGGGAACGCCCGAAGCCCTGTCTGGGTATCCTGAATCTTCATACCGAAAAACAATCGGAATACCACGCATGTGGTTTGATTCCCTGCCTTGCTTCTGGCAGGTACTTTCGGGTCTGTGAAATCCCTGCAGCCCAGGGTGATATGTCCGGTCTCCAGGCAGGTGTCTGCCACGGCGATAATATCCTTCACCAAATGCTGGCCGTCCGCATCTGCCGTCACCACACATTCTGTGCCGTTTTTCTCCGCCATCACATGGGCAAAGGCAGTCTTCAGCGCCGCACCCTTACCGCGATTCACCTCATGGCGAATCAAATGACAGGCTGGCATCTGTTCTACTTGTGCGAAAATCCCCTCGAAGGCCTCTCCGCTGCCATCGTTTACCACCAAGATATGGCCGAACCCAGCCTCCTGTAGCTCCCGCAGGGTTGCCAGCAACTTTTCGTCCGGCTTATATGCCGGTATGATTACCGTTATCTTCTTCATCTTTTCCAACTGTGTCATATAGTTACACTTTCTTTTTACGTCTGAATAATAGGATCACACTCAAGCCAACAAACAGTACACCCGCTCCTGCAGCCACAGTGGAAATCAGCCGCTGTCTTTCGGCCGCTGCTGCCGCTGCCGCTTCTGCTGCTAGGCGTTCTTCCTCCGCCCGGGCTTGTGCCTCTTCCTTGGCCCTCTGTTCTTCTTCCAAGGCTTTCAGCCGGGCTTCCTCTGCAAGGCGCGCCTCCTCTTCCCGCACATCGTAAGTTTTCACATGTTCAAAGAAGTCTCCGCCCTGTTCGTCAAGTCCCACTTCTGTCTGGTACAAACCATATTTGCAAGGGGAATAACTCTTAATCTGGGATGCCTTGGTAATGGGTGCTTCCGGGGTGCCGTTCATCCACTTATTGAACCAGGTCCAATGCTGGCTTTTGTGGCATCCAAAACCTTCTTGAGATACCTCAAAAGGCGTCCTTCCTCCCATACTCTCATAAGGCGTATCATACTCCATCACTATGGAGTTTTCAGGATACAAATGCAGGTAGGTTTTTTCCACCTGCCAGGTACCATACTGTGCAGCACTCTCAGGATACTCCTCCGCAACCGCAGCTGCTTTCAGTGCCACGGTCAAGGCATCTGCCAGAAATACATGGGCACCGTGCCCGTACTCTCCGTTCAAATCGTGGGACACAACCACCAGCGGTTTGAATCTTCTCAAACACTCCGTGAGATACCCCACCATATCTTCATAGGTCACACCGGCCTTGCCGAACACTTCCTTGGCGGCAGCCAGCGCTACTGCTCTATCCTTGGACTCTGCATACAAATCAGGGAATTCACTCATCACAGGGTAATGGGTGACCCCCACCTTCCACAGTCCGTCCAACTGTTCATGGGGTCTTACATGGTTGGCCACGCCTGCAGCTTCAAAATGCTGCACACCATAGGCCACCTGAACACGCAGCCCTCTTTCTATCGTGTAGTAAGGCAACAACCCGGAGAAAAACAACTGCTCATCATCCGAGTGAGTGGTAAACAAAAGCAAATCCACTTGTTCCAAGGGTGGTTCCCATTCCTGCACCCAGTCCGGTAACTGTCCTTGGGAAAATCCGTAAATATCAGCAATCACGGTTCCTGCCGGGAAAACAAGTTGTACCTCCTGGACATCAGTGCCAAATAATTCTGCTACATCCACATACTCATGCAGAAATCCATTCTCACCACAGCAAACCCCTATGTCGCTCACGCTTCGCTTCACGGTCCAGGGCTGGGGCACCCGGTCAAATTCTATGTAAAGGCCGGACAACCCATCGGTTCGCTTCACAATAATTGTGGTTTCCTCTGCCAGTTTTAAATAGGTGGAACGGTCCCCGTCTGCAAGACGCGTTGCTTTCGCCACATCCGCCTCTATCACTGTCTCCCGACAGTCTGCCTCCTCGGTGGGACCCGATTCATCCGCAGGACCCTGATAGGTGGAAATCAATAAGGTATTCTGTTGTGCCGTCTCGGTTGCATGCACCTGTGTTTTACCCGCCATAAGCAGGACAAGCATCCCAAGTAAAAACCAAGCTTTTTTCTGCATTGATACACCCTTTTACTATTTATACTTTGCAACTAAATATTATACCAATTCTTGTTTCCATTGTCCATTGGTAAACCTTGCAAAATTCGCCTTTTTACCTTAATTTTCTCTTAATTTCGGCAAATCCAAAAAAGGAAAAAGACGGGATGAATCCTTCGACCATCCCGCCCTGTTCTATTGCTGTTTCTTATCTACTGTTCAAAGCATTTTCGATATCTGTCTTCATGTCCAAAACCGCTGCTCTGGAAGCGTCTGCATATCCGGTTTCACCGAACTTTGCGTACTGTTCCTGCTGGTATGCTGCGATAATGCCTCTGGAGGAATTGATGATTGCACCTAGGCCATCTTCATTGAAGAAATGAACCAGGTCTGCACCCTTTCCACCCTGGGCACCATAACCGGGCACTAGGATAAAGGTGTTGGGCATAATTTTACGAAGCACTTTGCCCTGCTCAGGATAGGTTGCACCTACTACGGCACCTACATAACTATAATTACCGCTTTCCGGCATATGCTCTGCGCCCCACTGGGCCACCTTCTCTCCCACGATTTCGTACAAAGGCTTACCATTTACCAACTGATCCTGGAATTCTCCACTGCTGGGATTAGAGGTCTTTACCAAAACGATGATACCCTTCTTCTCCTCATCACAAACCTTCAAGAAAGGAGTGATACCATCGGAACCCAAGTAAGGATTTACCGTCACAAAATCTTCGTCAAAACCGTAGAAGGAATTGCTTCCCACCTGTACTTTACCCAAATGTCCTACGGCATATGCTTCAGAGGTGGAACCAATATCCCCACGCTTGATATCACCGATAACAACCAAGCCTTTTTCTTTACAGTAATCTACGGTCTTTTTAAAGGCAATCATTCCGGGAATACCGAACTGCTCATACATGGCCACCTGGGGCTTTACTGCAGGCACCAAATCATAGATAGCATCCACGATTCCCTTATTGTACTGCCAGATTGCCTCTGCTGCCCCCTCCAAGGTCTCTCCGTATTCTTTGAAGGCCGCCTGCTTGATGTAGCCGGGCACGAACTTCATCATGGGGTCCAGGCCCACCACAATGGGAGCACCTGTTTTTTGGATTTTATCAATTAATCTGTTAATCATACATTTTCCTCAACATATTTTTTAATATTAGATGCATTCGCATACTTTTTATAGGAATCACCCTTCACTACAATCAGGGTGGGCGCCTGCATTACACCGTATTTTGCCACCAATTCAGGATTTTCTTCTGCATCAATCACCTCGTAAGGCTGATCTTTCAGATATTCCTTTGCCAGTTTGCAATTGGGACAAGTCTTGGTGGTAAACAGAAATCTTGTTTCTTCACATCCGCAATCCTCTGCTTCCTCTACCGGTTCTGCCACCGGTGTTGCATCAGATTTAGAACGCTTTAACACGGAAGTTGCAATCTCGTACTCTCTACGGTTTGCGTACTCCTGAAGTTTACCATCATTCCAGTTCTGCACAGGTCTGTAGTAACCGGTGATACGGCTGTAAACTTCGGTCTTCGCGCCACAGTGAGGACATTCCTTTACCTCGCCCGCCAAATATCCGTGCTCTTTACAGATGGAGTAGGTGGGGGAAAGTGTGTAATACGGCAATTTATAATTTTCCGCAATGGTACGCACCAAGGTTGCCGCCGCTTTCCAATCGGGAAGTTTCTCTCCCATGAATCCATGGAACACGGTACCGGAAGTATACAATGTCTGCAACTCATCCTGAATATCCAGCGCATCAAAAATATCTGCCGTGAAGTTTACAGGCAAATGGGAAGAATTGGTGTAGTAAGGCGTATCTCCGATATTTCCCGCGGTCTTGATGGCAGGCCATTTCTTTCTGTCATGCTTTGCCAAACGATAGGTGGTAGACTCTGCAGGTGTTGCCTCCAGGTTGTACAGGTCACCATATTTTTCCTGATAATCGGAAAGCCTCTCTCTCATATGGTTCAGCACTTCTTTTGCAAAGGCCTGGGTATTTTCATCGGTCATGTCCGCACGCAACCAATTGGCATTCAGACCCACTTCGTTCATACCAATCAAGCCGATGGTGGAGAAATGGTTATCGAAAGATCCCAAGTATCTCTTAGTATAAGGGTACAGACCCTCTTCCAACAATTTGGAAATTACACCTCTCTTAATCTTCAGAGAGCGTGCCGCAATGTCCATCATGTGGTTCAGTCTTGCATAGAACTCATCCTTATTGGCAGACAGGTATGCGATTCTGGGCAGGTTGATTGTAACCACACCCACACTACCGGTGCTCTCACCGGAGCCGAAGAAACCGCCGGTCTTTTTGCGCAATTCTCTCAAATCCAGTCGCAGACGGCAGCACATACTGCGGACGTCGCTGGGCTCCATATCGGAGTTAATGTAATTAGAGAAATAGGGCGTACCGTATTTCGCTGTCATTTCAAACAACAGTTTATTGTTCTCGGTCTCAGACCAGTCGAAATCGCTGGTGATAGAATAAGTAGGAATGGGGTACTGGAAGCCTCTGCCATTGGCATCGCCTTCGATCATGGTCTCGATAAATGCCTTGTTGACCATGTCCATTTCCTTCTTACAATCCTTATATTTGAAGTCCATTTCCTTGCCGCCTACGATGGCAGGAAGTTCCGCCAAATCATTCGGTACCGTCCAGTCCAAAGTGATATTGGAGAAAGGCGCCTGGGTACCCCAACGGCTGGGTGTATTTACACCATAAATGAAGGCTTCGATGCATTTCTTTACTTCTCTATAGGACAAATTATCTACTTTAACAAAAGGCGCCAAATAGGTGTCAAAGGAGGAAAATGCCTGAGCGCCTGCCCACTCGTTCTGCATAATACCCAAGAAGTTCACCATCTGGTTGCACAAAACAGACAAATGCTTTGCGGGAGCAGAAGTAATCTTACCGGTAATACCGCCCAAACCCTCCTGAATCAACTGCTTCAGGGACCAACCTGCACAATAACCGGTGAGCATAGAAAGGTCATGGATGTGGATGTCTGCGTTTCTGTGCGCCTCTGCAATCTCATTGTCATAGATTTCAGACAACCAATAGTTGGCTGTGACTGCACCGGAGTTGCTAAGAATCAGGCCGCCAACAGAATAGGTCACCGTGGAGTTTTCTTTTACACGCCAGTCTTCGATCTTCACATAGCCATTTACCACTTCTTTATAGTCCAAAATGGTGGACTTCATGGCACGCATTTTTTCTCTCTGCTTACGATAAAGAATGTATGCCTTCGCCACTTCATCGTAACCGGCCTGAGAAAGCACACGTTCCACGCTATCCTGAATATCCTCCACATGAACGGCATCTTCTTTTACCTTGTCCTGGAAGTCTGCGGTCACGCGCAAAGCCAGCAAATCAATGATATCATTGGTATAATTCATATTGGTTGCCACAAAGGCTTTCATCATGGCATCACTGATTTTCGTCAATGTGAAATCTGTCTTTTCTCCATTTCTTCTGATAACCTGCATCTTGCCACCTCCTATGTATGTATAAATTTCTTATGTACCAAAAAGCGAGTACCATTAGTGTATCACTGCCCTATCGAAAAGTCAATGGCATAACACAAGATATTGTGCAACAAAAAAGCACCCATCCATAGATATGGTGGGTGCCTAATTGCCTTTTAACTAATTACCGGGTGAGTAAAAACTCGTATTCTCTTTTTGCTTCCAAATCATCTGGATACTTTTTCAAATACTGCTCCGTTAAAGAAAGTGCCTGTTCATACTCTCCCAAATGTTCATAGGCCACAATTTCGTTGAAGGACAACACCTGCAAGGTATCCTTTTCATTTAACTCCAGCCCGGATTGGAATGCGTCCAATGCCTTAACATAATCTTTTCTGGACATTTCGCACAATCCCAACTGGTTATAGATGCCGGCATGAGGTCCCTCTTCTCTCAGATAAGCCTGATACACGCTGGCCGCATAATTATAGTCTCCGGTGGCCTCATAGGCCTTGCCCAAATACAGATAACTGTCCGGATTGGTGTTTTTCTTTGCCTGTTCCAAGGTCAGACAAGCGTTTTGATATTCCTGCAGATAGTAATAAATCCGTCCCACCACGAAGGGATCCATTTTTTTGTCCTGTTGTTTTAGGACCTCCCGCAGGTAGGTTTTACCCTTTTCTGCGTAGCCAAAAGAAGAAAGTGCTTCATAGACCTTAATCAACTGGTCATAATCGGTGGGCGCCATTTGGATGGCCTTTTCAAAATCAGCACAGGCCTCCTCGTAATGGCCCAATGCCATATGGGCATTTCCGCGTAGGAAATACACTTCCTTATCCCGCGGTCGCAGGGACGCGATGGCATTGTACACGCGCAGGGCATCACTATATTTTCCATTCTTCGTATACGCCGCCGCAAGATAGTAACTGATGTCATAATCCATATCCCGCAGAATGCCGTCACTTCTTTTATTGGCCGCCTCGAAACAGCTGGCCGCCTTGGCATACCAGGTCTTACCCATATAGGCGATTCCTCTGATACGATAAATCTGTCGAAGTTCTTCGCCCTCTTCCTCTGCAATGTCCAAGGCCTCAATGGCACTGTCATATTCCATTTGATTCAGATATTCCACAGCCTGCAAGGTGTACTCCCCGGTGGTTCCGCAGCCGGTCAGCATAGAAACCAACAAGAATGCGGTCACCACAAGTCGTCCCAAAAAACGCAGACGTTTTCTCTTCTCAAAAATCATAGTTACCTCGTTGTTATGCCTCAAGATCAGATGTACAATGTGCACATTTCTTTGCTTCCAAAGGAATCTCACTCAAGCAATAAGGACAGGTCTTGGTGGTGGGTGCAGGAGGAGCTACCTCTGCCTCTTTTTTCTTGAATCCGTTCGCCAATGCGTTGATACTCTTTACCAAAACAAAAATCACAAATGCGGTAATCAGGAAATTCACCACTGCGGTTAAGAAATTACCATATGCTAAAATGATGGGCTCCTTGATCACAGTTTCCACGCCATCCACTATCGCGGACTCGCCAGCCATCAATGTAACCTTTAAATCAGAGAAATCCATACCGCCCAACAAACCGAGAAAAGGAGTAATCACATCCTTATTCAAGGAAGTAACGATGGCCGTGAACGCACCGCCCACGATAACACCGACTGCCATATCCAGCACGTTGCCGCGCAGAATAAACTTCTTAAACTCTTCCATAAAACCTTTGCCTTTTTTCTTCATTTTGACCTCCTGTGCCGATTTGTATCGGCGTCTTTTGTTTTTATATCGTCATACTATTTTCGACATAATCAGACCTTTTTATTTTATCATACCTTACCCTTTTCCACAACTATTTATTACCTACCATTGCAATTACTTATTTTCCTTCACGTTTGCTCTTTCCGTCCTTCTCATAGTTGTTTGTATCTCTCTTTGTGACTATTTCACAATTGAAAAAGAAGCTGATTTGCGATATACTAATCGGGCATGACTCGAAATATGAAGACATGGATTTTTTCATCAGAAAGGAACCCCTATGACAAAACAGGAAATCTCTGAAATCAAGAAACTAATGACACCGAAAAACTGCTCCTTCACCCGCATCTGTGGATGCTATGTGGACGGAGAAAAAAATATAAAAGCACAGTTCAAACAGCCCTTCCTGGCATTGCCCGAGGAGGAAATGTTCAAATACTTTGAAATCTTCCGTAAGTCCATGTCCGGAACCTTGGGTAAAAACCTGCTCACCTTGGAATTTCCCCTGGAGCAGGAACTGGAGGGCGGCAGTCACGGACTTCTGATGGCTTTGCGGGACAGCAAATTAAAAGACGATGCCCTCCTGGAAACTTACTACAACCACATCATTAACGATTATGAATTTGTGGGAAATTACCTGATTTTGGTGGTACATGATGTGTACGACGTACCCGGTAAATCCACCGACGGCACGGAAATGGAAGATGCCTCTGACGAAATCTATGAATATATTCTCACCTGTATTTGCCCCGTAGAGCTTTCCAAACCGGGCTTAAGCTACGACGCAGAGGAAAACATGTTCCACAACCGCACCAGAGACTGGGTGGTAAGCCTTCCCGATGCTGCATTCCTTTTCCCCGCCTTCAATGACAGAAGTGCCGACATACATAGCACCTTGTACTATACAAAGGATGCAGAGAATCTGAAGCAAAGTTTTGTGGATTGCCTCCTGGGCTGTCCCCTGCCCCTTTCTGCCGGATTGCAGAAAGAGACCTTCCAATCCATTGTGGAAGAAACTTTGGCTGAGGACTGCGATATCGAGATCATAAAAAATATCCACGAAAAGTTGACCGAAATGACACAGCAACAAAAGGAAATCCCCGACCTGGTGGTTTTAGATAAGGAAGAAGTGAAAACCATTTTGGCTGACAGTGGTGTTTCCAATGAAAAGTTGGAGCGTTTCGACACCCATTACCGCGCCGTTGCAGGCGAAGACACGGATTTGGTGATGAACAATGTGATGAATGTGAAAACCTTCGAGGTGAAAACCCCCGATGTGGTCATCAAGGTAAATCCGGAACGCACCGATTTGGTAGAGACCCGCACCATCAACGGTCGCAGATGTCTGGTCATCGAATTAAGCGGCGATGTGGAAGTGAATGGTATTCATGTGCGCACCAATACCGACGAAGATGAGGAAGAATAAATCCCCTCGGCCTATCAGGTGGATGGCGCTTTTCAGAACACATTTTATCCACTCATATTCCCGGAAAACTATCCGCTACACATAACGCCCCCCACCCCACTCTTTCATTGGGATAGACAGCCTCCCCGCGCAAGGGTCTCGCACCCTTACGCAGGTAGGCTTTTATTTTTTCTCCATATAGAAACGGATCGTTTCCTCTCACAATCCCCCATTCCATCAAAAGTGCGGCAGCTCCCGATACCATGGGCGTAGCGAAAGAAGTTCCGGACACTTCACCAATGCCACCGAACGTGTTTGGTGCCACAATATCAATACCCGGTGCCACCAGATCCGGCTTCGTCAGCCCCGCCATCACCACACCAATGGTACGATTGGCATCCCCATAACCACGCCCCGAGAAATCCGCATAGGATTCAAACACCGGGTCATAGGCTCCCACAGTGATGACCTTGGCCGCCGTGGAAGGAATGGTTAACGTAACCTCCGGGTTTGGACGCAAGAATCCTGTTGCTTCATTTCTCACGGCACCGGAAGGCAAGTAGAAATAATATTTCCCTGCCGTATTGCCCTCTCTGCCAGCCACACCTCCCGGCCCCGATTCATCTACTTCTCCGAAACCAATGCCTCCTATGAAGTTTCTGTCCCTCTGCTTTTCCAAGCGGAAGGTCCAAATCCCCGAATCAATAAAACTCTCTCCCAAGGGAAGCAGTTCCAGATAAATTTCCTGCGCCACCGAATAGGGCGTAGGTTCTCCAATGTATACCAGCACCCTGGTGTCTTGCAAATCCAAGGTGTATTTGCCCCCCTCCACAGACTGAGTGATCTGCACCTCTTCCCCTGATGGCGAACGCAAATACATATCAAAATCGTCCCTGTAATTCCTCCATAACTGGACATTTAAGTTAGTCTCATAGTCCGCCACTGCCAGTTCTACGAAAGATGTGTTTCCTCCGTTTTCCTGTGGGCCTATCGTTCCGGCTCCTATACTCCCCTCCGCATGTCCTCCATTGCTCCCTTCGTTTCCTGCGCCCACACAAATCACCGTTCTGCCAATTTCTGCTGCATTATCCAAAAAACGCTCTATCAGGGAACTCCCATCGTGTGCGCCGTAGGTATTTCCAAAACTTAAATTGATGACCAAAGGTTGTTGCAATTCCACACCTTTTTGTACCGCAAAAGTCACTGCCCGCATAATTTCCGTAGTCCGTGGAAAAGAAAATGCGCCGGGAATGCCCAGTTTCACTACAATCAAATCTGCTGCGGGAGCCACCCCCTGATAAGTTTCACTGTTCCCCGCCGCTATGGCCGCTACCGCTGTCCCGTGACCGGAAGTGTCTGGGCTGGGACGGGATAATGTCCTTAGGGTGTTTCCTCCGGCACGCCCCCCTACCGTACTTTCTCCTACTGTACTCCCTCCACCGGTCACATTCTCTTCCTCATCCCCCAGTAAGAACCCATTGATTTGTTCCTCAGTGAACACAACGCCCTTTTGCACCTCACCACCATTTTGCATCTCACCACCAGCACCGGCTTCACCCATCAACGTTTGATCCCACAAATACTTGATTCTTGTGCTCCCGTCCGCCCTGCGGAATTCCGGGAGTCGATATTCTATTCCACTGTCCAATATGGCAATCAACACACCTGCCCCCGTCAGACCTCCCGGCCCCTGCTCCAATTCTAAAATACAGGAGGTCTCCCTGGGCCTGATCTGACTATAAAAATATCGCTTGGGTTTCTCCACATATTCTATTTCTTCCAATGCCGCCACCGCTTCCACCAATGCTTCCGGCACCGTCAGAATGGCATATCCTGCGATTAGGTATTCCACCTGTATTCCTAACGCCTGTAACCCATCCAGGTTATCATGATATTTTACAATCAGTTCCCAAGTCTTGGTTTCCGTATCGAATCCCACATTCAAATCCTCCGTCTGCGCCCGCACCTCTTCAGGAGTTTCCAGCGCAAAACGAAGAAGGTC
>CAJGCP010000039.1 GCA_904501885.1 uncultured Acetatifactor sp.
GCCATGGAGGTGCCACTCATGACGCCATACTGGCCATCGGTAAGGGTGGAATAGATATTGCCGCCATAACCGGTGATATCCGGCTCCAGCTTCAAGTCGGGGGTAACGCCGATACTGGAGAAATCACTCATCTGGCCAGCCATGGGGCTGTACACCGGCAGCATATCATAGGAACCGGCCAGCACCAGCGTACCCACGCCATCCTCGCCTGCAGCCTCTGCCAGAATGGCGCCGTCCGCCTTCGTGATGAACGCATTGGGCAGCACACCGGCATCCAGCATATTGACCAGCACGCCGTCGACATTGTCATAGACAATACAAATGAGCGCACCGGCTTCATAGGCATTTCTCTGCTTGGACAGGAAGTCCAGGCCACCACGCTCAACCACGGCAACTCTGCCTTCCATATCCAGACCCTCGTAATCGGATGCTTCACCGGCGCCGGGAACCATGACATAGTCAAAGGTCTGGCCACCGTAATTGAGAACGATGGGGTAAACGCCTACATCATTGTAGCCAATCTTGTGTTCGCCCACGGTAAAGTAATTGAGGCGGGTCTGCACATTCTCGATGGAAGCTACCGTGGTAGCGCCGATATAAGTACCGGGGCTGCCCACAAGGCCGATGTCAGGATCGCAGGTCAGGTTCAGGTTGGTGCCGTAGTTACTGCCGTAACCGAAAGAATAATCGTTGCCGGCAGTAATGGTAGCGATCATATCACTGCTGAGGATCTGGGAGAAAATCGCATCGATGGCTTCACCCTCGGAGGAGAAGCCGGCGGGAGAACCCAGACTCAGGTTCATTGCGTCTACATTCAGGCGGAAGCAGTCTTCCACGGCTGCCAGAATGTCATCAAAGTAAGCGCCGCCGTTGAGGCCGAACACCTTCATGACCAGCAGCTGGGCCTCAGGTGCCACGCCTACCACATCGGTGGTGGGAATGTCATTGGCAGCGGCAATACCCGCAACATGGGTGCCGTGGTCAATGATCATGTCATTATCATGGGTCACATCCAGGCTTTCATCCACATAGTTGAAGCCAAAGGGGACCTTCGCACTGTGGTACACCGCTTCCGCAGTCAGATTGCTGCCGTAGAGTTCGTAGGCATTCAGACTGGTCAGCACGGACTCCAGCTCAGAGAGCGTCAGGGAGGTATCCGTCAAAACGGGCGCATCCACGAAGGAGGGATGGTCCACATCCAGACCCGTATCGATGATGGCGATCCGCATACCCTCACCGTGATAGCCCAGTGTCTGCCAGGTCTGTGCAGCGCCGGCCAGGTCGGTAGCGGAGTCCGTATGGGGTTGTGCGTCAGCATTGGTCACATCCGCAGGCAGATCGTAGCAAGGTGCCACAAAAGCAGACTTAACGCCCCGGATCTGGCGAATGGCTTCCAGGCTGCCATAAGGAACCACAACGGCCAAGCCGCTGATAGCCACATTGTAGCGGTACTTTTCGGTCACCCGCTCCTTGCCACCGGCAGCGGCAGCGATCTTTGCCATAACAAGATCCTGGCCGCGCGTGATCGTCTTTACGGCAGACTGGGTATAAACAGTGTTTGCGATCTGCTCCGTGGTGAAGCCGCGTTGGAGAAGACCCTCTTCTTCCAGGACGACGATGACCTTGACCATTTCATTTTCATCGTAGATCAGCTGTTCAATTTCCTCATTACCGCTCATAGCCAGCAGCTGCTTCAGATCCACATCCATACCCAGGATCTTCTGGATCTGCACAGCGGCTGCCGCAGCGGCATCGGGCTTGTTCTGCTGCAGAGCCGCCACATACTCTGCCAAAGGAGAGCGGATGGCCTCGATCTTGCGATCGTCGCCCTGGAGGGCGGAAAGCAGCGTCTTATAAGACTGTTCGTCTGCGTCCTGGGTAATTGCCAGGGTGGTCATGGGCAGCACGCTCAACAGCAGGCACACGACCAGCAGCAGAGAAAGGAAACGATTCAATTTTTTCATACGTTGTCCCTCCTCTTATTCTGTGCCATCAACACGGCAAAGCCACCGGCAGAAGCGGCGGCCAGACAAACTGCCAAAATGATCATCGCACTGTCGCCGGTATCCACATTGTCTTCCCGCAGCTTCAGCGCTGCCATTGCGTCATTGAGCGCCTGTGCGGCAGCATCCACCTCAGCCTGGGTCGCATTGGGATCGTCCAGCACTTCCTTGGCCTCCTGCAGTGCATCCTCAACGGCAGCAAAACTCTTTTCCGTATACTCGGACTTGTCCAGGCCTTCTGCCTTCGCAATGGCCTGTTCCAGAGCAGCGGTATCCAGCCCGGCGGTCACGGTTGCGCCCGCAACATCCACCAATTCACCATCGGCATAAATGCCGTCACTTTCGGCGGCAACGGTAGTTACCTGGGAAACCTCGCCAACAGCCCGGAACCGAATCGTCAGCATCAGGGTCTTCTCCCCTGTAAGCTGGCTGCCGACCCATGCAAAGGCCACCGTGCCGGCGGTCTGATCGTTGACGCTGCTCATAGCGTAAGCGCCGGAGGTCGTCACACCCACGAGGACAAAAGCTTCGGCATCATAGCCAACGGCAAAACGTCCGTTGGTCACGCCGTCACAGTCCTGAAGGAAAACGGTAACGACCGTTTCTCCTTCTCTGGTCGCTGCTTGCAAATGCAGGGCCGGGAGGCTATCCGTTTCTGTGGCAAATGCCGTTGTCGAAAGGAGCAACAGCATAACCAGCACCAGAAGGGTTGCATAAATTCTTCTTTTCACGTAATCTCTGCCTTTCTTCTTGTTTTCTGGGGAGCAGCACCTTCAATAGATCCCGGAGAAAGTAGAAGGTGTTTTCCTGGATAAGCAATTATTTTTCCGGTGCAGGGCAGCAAGCCTGACGCACCGGAACGCAGTTGCACAGCTTGAACCGTCAAAAAAACGCCGTTGTTAACCCGGCATTTCAAGAGCATCTTTATAACGGCTACATCTGTGTTTCTGCATCCTGCCTATTATAGCACACAATAGCCATTCATAGCAAGTTCATATTTTGTACAATTCATATAACCATTATTGTGCAAAACGCCATTTTTAGTATACTTTACACATTCCTGCATGCCTCCTCCCGCAAGGATGGGCAATCACGGGACAAAACATAGGGCAGCATGGTTTTTACGCTTTTACAAAAACAGTTTATACTTTTCAGACCACAAAACAAAAGAAAAAGTCCTGAAATCTTGCGATTTCAGGACTTTTTATGGTTGCGGAGGCAGGACTCGAACCTACGACCTCCGGGTTATGAGAAAACGCCCGGTTGTCACTCTCATTCCATTCCTGTCCCAAAAGTTCCTAGTTTTACATGAAAATTAGTTTTCTCCAAACATTTATTTTCCTCATCGTACCACACGATCCCACCATTTCCCATAGCGGTTGGTGTCATCCGTTGGTGTCAAACCGCGCAGCATACATCTGCTTTTAAAAAACTAATGAGCAACTCACCGCGTCGGGTTTTAAACGGAATAGCACACCAATCTCCGGGTTCAGTACACTGTAATGCAAAATAACACGTAATTATATGGGCATGAGCATTGTGTTTTGCCATGCACTCAAGCTGTAAGTACTGCCTCCATGAATGCAAGTCTATTGTTACCGTGTCGGCATTCTGCCATCAGAACCATATAGCTATACATAGCAACCATTCATTGCCCTTACCCATATTATTATACCTTATTCTGTTGGCAAATTGACTCGTAATCTATGCTACAAAATCGAACAGTAGATGATACAGAGTAATAAGTTCTCCATCCAGCGTCCTGATATGTGTCGTTTTATACTGGGAATCTCTTGTCCCAAATACTCTAGTTAGATTGGTGCGAGGATTTATCGTTGCTATTTCTTTGCTAAGATCGTCTACAATTTCTGAAATATTCCCCGTCAAGACATAGCCAATCATTGCAGAAACTGTGGATCTGGAACCATATCTTCCACTGGTATAATTGTTTACTCCAGTCGAGACATATCGCTTAATATGCTTATTATCATGGTCGTATAGATTTTTACACTCTGCGCCAAAATAGCCCTCGTCTTTACTCCATGCTCTAAAGCAAAAGTCGATAGCCGGAGATTGTCCTCGGTTTTTTGCTAGCGTGTCATCTTCATATTGGACGGTAGGACTAAGACGAACAGATATTCTCGACGCTCTGTTTTCTTGGTGCCACCTTTCATTGACTCTAAGATACCACTCCTGAGTAATGGAATTTTCATTCATGTCCGAAGTAATTACATTCTCAGTACGCAAATCGTCATATCCCTGCCACATAACAGACAGCACTTCAACAACACCATTTTTACCTATTCTCTTTGCAAGATCGACAGGCATTGGATTCGATGCCGATATGTTACGAATACTACTCATTTTCATTCCTCCACACACGCATGATATCTGCATATATATCGTCTGCATCACGACATGCTGATGAATAGTTCCAATATCTTGCTTGATTTGGCTTGACGATGCAAATGCTGTTTTTACCGTAGACACGTACATTGCGTTTAACAAACACACTTCCGGAGCGTCCTTCTAGTAACTGACCATCCAATCTTTCTAGGAGTTTGTCCATATCGTCCTTATTATTACTCATACAAAACTCAGGCTTCATTGCTGATGAGAAATCCAACTCAGCAACCACCAAAGGAGCTGCACTTCGATAAACACAACACGACGCCGAAAAACTGTTTCCAAGTGTATTTCTCAGAACCTCTTGAAGTACTGCGTTGTAAGAACTCAATAGCGTATCGTTTGGACGCATCAGTGCTGTCGATTTTTCCTTTTTACAGTAGAAATCATAGACATAGTCTATTGCATTATCAATGAGTGCCACTTCGTATGGATATAAGCGATACTCGCGATACACAAAATCATCAACTCGACTCAAGTCAGAGGCATAGCTAAATGTATCAAAAATTCTTTCCGCCTCAGATAGAGATTGCTCGCTTGGGGTAGGTATGGGTGTATCAAGAATATCTCCCGCTTCAAGTTCATCCCGCTCCACAAGCCATCTGCGATTAGTCATCATCTGGTAATAAGAGAATACCTTCGAGCAGATTATTAAACAGCAATACTTTAGAATTTTGTCATTTCCATGCACTCCAAGAAAACTATGATTAAATACAGCATCGAAATCTAGGACATCTGCAAAAAAACGTGCTCCCTTATGGCTTTGCTTAATAATCAAATGCGGAGCTTTGAAGATGGAACGCTTTGTTTCAACAGTACATTCCATCTGGTTATCCTGCATTTTAGGCAGGCATTCTAGATTACTTGCTTGAGGAACAAAGGTTCTTGCATTCAAGACCGGCATTCCCAGAAAATCCGTACATGTTTTTTTCCGGTTTCCTAGTTTATAACCCTCCGCATAAACCATGCTATTTGCATCAAATAACATACGAAATGTTGTTCCTTGTGTTTGCATAACCTGGATAAGATCCAAGTCTCTAGGGGAACCCCACATTGCAATTTTCCATATTAAGTCGTTGTCTATAAGTTCTCTCGGAATGCGACATATGTTGTTGGGTTCTATCAAAAAACTACGCTTATCCTCTATTGTATAAAGAGGTTTCGGAGTACAATAAAAGATAGGATCAGCATTTAATTTATCACCTTTTCGATAAATCACTCCAACCGCAGGACTTACTGCATGTTCGAATAGAACCCATCTAAACGCAGAATAATTAATTACTACAGAGACATCAAAGTGGCTAAAGAAAGCTTTCCTAAATTGACGGGCAGTATCAGATCGGTTAAAAAGGAATGATTTACTTGGAAGCAGCAAACATATCGTTCCATTTGGACATACCTCACCCGCACGCCAAGCAAATGCTTGAGCAATTTGCTTATCACTAACCTTTAATTTATTGCTTTTTATATAGCCCTGAGCTGCCGGTGAGAGCTTGCTTTCCCATGGAGGGTTGCCAATAACGACAGAATAATCATTCTTCTCAAACTCACAATCCCGATCAAAAAAATCATTATGGAATAAATTATTTTGTAGCAAATGCGGGAAATGCATATCATTCCAAATTGTTCTTGGATCGAGAAAGTCACACATGGCAAGGCTTAAACTGAACGACGCAATCCGAATTGCTTCCTTGTTGCAATCCACGCCAAAAATGCATGACTGCATAATTTGTATTAAGCTTTTTGGCTGAATGCTTGCAGGTCTGTTAGTAAAAATCCAACGTCCCACTAAGCGTCTATATGCTTCTACCAAGAAAATACCAGAGCCGCAAGACGGATCAAGTACTTTTTGCACTGTATAGCTGCCTTCCCAGGGCAAAACTTCATCCATCAGCATCTCAACCAAATGATACGGCGTATAATATGTGCCATTATCTTTGTCTGGATCAGTTTCTGCCAGATGGAAAAATAATTCGTAAATACTACTAATTAGCTGAATGGGTATTGCATTGAAAGAATAAAGAGTCCACAGTACAGTTTGTTGAGTCGCAAGGTCGCTTTTTCCAAGTAAAAATTGTTGCAATTCAGACAAGTCTTCCTGGCAAATAATTGTCTTCTCATTATCATTTACGGGGAATATATCACCATTGAACTTGCACTCTAATTCCAGAAACAGACTATAGGTTGCGTCATGGCTCTCTAATACATCGGTGTATGACTTTGCTCCCGGTAGGAATTTGTCAAAAAAGTCTGAAGGAAAAACCGATTTGTTATTAGAATCTGTTCTTTCTTCAAGATACTTAATCAGGATTGAGCGACCCAGGAGGCTGTGCACAATTTCGCATCGTTGTTGATCACTTATTTGTCTGCCAGGAACTCTCCTTTTGATATTATTCAAAAGAGTCTTTCGAATAGCCTTGAGATTATCCATAAGCGTCATATCCACGCGAGTGTTAATATTAAAACGCTTACGATTCACCTCCCAAAATCTACCTGTTTCAATTTGTGTTCGGTGAAATTGCTGTAGCTGTTTGCGTTGGGCTTCAAGCTCGCTGACTATCGAAATCCTTTCGAATAATCCTACGCTATTGTCATAAGTACCATCCTCTCCACGTAAGGCCGGAGGTTCGTAATTGTTATAGACTAAGAGCTGATCAGGCAAGACGATAAAAAGCAAGGGAGCTTCGCCACTATTCCAAGCTAAGCGATGTAGCTCTGCTATTTTTGCGGGATCATAGGAATCCATCGCAGAAAAGTAGATCAACGGAATTTTGGGGATTCCTTCAGAATCACGAAGAAAGTATACTGCATCAACATTCAGTTTTTCCTTTGCTTGTAAAAAAAAGTAGTCCTGAAAGACTGTAATCTTCCCATCAGTATTATCCGTTAAGCCGTTGCTATAATTCATATCTAGGGCTTGGAAGATACTTCCCAAACTATATTCCATTTTCTTCTCTCCTTATATGGAATACACCATCAGCATTTTTTGGATTGGTTTTCTGTGCACAGTTACCACAGCTTATGCAATATGAATTGTGTTCTTCATAATAATTGCTTTGATTCCTCATTCCTAATATGTTAGCATTAATACAAGATGATTTCAAAAATGTCCTGATGCCCTTCTTGTTCAAGTAATCGACAAAGGGCAACAGTTCTTTAGTGCTCGTAGCATTTAGTTGCTCATAACTATTGCAATCAAGGTGTTTCAATTCAGTGGCTTCATAATCGATCAACTTTTTTAGAACGGGATTACGAGACATCTTTTCGGCAATCTTCGCATCCCAATACAGTACGCCTACCGTACAAAAATCAATACTATATGCTAATAGCATATCAGAAATCTGCTCAATCTCGGCACCTGTTATTGTCGAAAAAAATGGTTTCAACAGCACATTAGTTGGGACTCCACGGTGATGGAAGTACGCACATGTCTCTAAGCGTTCAGTTGGACTTGATGTAAAAGGCTCAATAGTCCTCCAGCACTGGATAGATGTAATAGTTGTAGAATACAGTAGCTGTTTTGGATAGCGAATAGCACTTATTATTTCTTCAATATGTTCATTCCTTAAACTATTTTTGCTCATGATTTGAACCGGGTTTCCCCAGGAAAGCACTGCTTTTATCATGTCTACAGAATGTCGTGCTAAATCATCGTAACCCTTAGGAAAAATATCTCCCCATGCTCCAATTGAGATAATAGTACCATTTTCTCCAAGAACAAAACCAGGCTGACTTTTTGCTTCCCCAAAGATATCTGCTTCTGTCAACTGGTTTTTCCGAGGTGTTTTATAACCGTGTATACACAAATAGCAATAACCACACGCCCCATTACATCCTAAGATAGGACTAACAAAAAGACGACCGTCATTTAAATTGGGCAAAAGCACATCTGAGGTCTTCATACTGTGTTGCTCCATAATTCTTCAAAATATTCGCAAAAATACTTTGCGCCTTCCGCATGTCTATTGAACCTATATGTTATGGTTTGCTGGCTTGTTTTCGCCTGATATGGTCCTGTAAAAACAGTACCATCAATATTGAAATAAAAGTCATGCGGATAATGATCATACATTCTCAACTCAACCTGACCATCATATGTTTGGTATTTCTTCAACTCAGTTATCCACACGACCAAAGACTCAATTGTTGCTTTAGTAGACCCTACAGAAAGCCCCTCGGTTTTATCTATTTCTGACAGAACATCACTATTAGGATTAATTGTCAATACTCTTAGCGACATACCAGCTGCTACTCGCTGAGCTATAACTTTCCCTTGAGCATCCCTAAAACCTTTTAGGCCCATAGCACAAATATCGAGGCTATTCGCCCTTTTAAGTACTTTATTGGTAAATGCATTTATTTCAGCGCGTTGCTTATATATACCTCCTATCCCCCAACGCTCAACCATCACCGTCATTCGATTTTGATTAATTAAATACTGTGAACTTAATCCCGTAACGATTGCACTTGCCAGCATAGATGTTCCTACGCTTACAATAATCACGGAAAACGTCTTATCCATCCCCACTAAAATGCCAACCAAAATTAACAAAGCACCTATAAGGCCAACTACTAAATTAAGCAATTTAGCATTCCAATATTTAGGATCCAATGTTTTTCCCATTTATTCCACCTACCACATAAACTACGTTTTTAAGATTCGACCTTTATTAATTCAACTTCAACGTCCTGCTCTATTCTCTTGATATACCCAGTGTCCACCGTAATAACAATTTATGAATTTTACGTCAGCAACAAGACCGCATAAATACGGGTGGCTGTAGCAAATAAATGGATGCTAACTTGCCCGGCAGCCCTGCACTTTCCACCACTAAATCAGCGCCATACTGGTAATCTAAAAAAGAGGAGTATTCAAAATCAGTTCCATTTTACAATTTTATTATACCGCAATTTCTACCAAAATGCAACACCTCGCTCATTCCATCAATCTAAGTTCCTGCACATTACAATTTTATTTTTTGCCTAATGGAGGATATTGAAATATGGGATAAAATTGTATATAATGTTGGTGGAGGTGTGTTTATGTCGGATAACAACAATAAAAAAATCGCTTCACATCTGCTCCCATTGCAGGAAAAATGGATTAACATGAGTCCTAAGGAAATTCGTCGCTTGTTTGGGTACTACATTATTATCCTTTCCATTTCCCTTTTAGGGTTGGTCTTCTCAATTGTCTACCATTATGATTTATCGAAAAATGGTTTTACCGAATCGCAGGGGATCCTGGCATTCGCTTTTCCGGGCGGTGTTCTAGGTGCATCGATATACTACATTCGCAAGCTATATAAGTCATGCATACAAGGCATCGTAGTCGACAATTCAAAAGATACTAGCACAGAGGCACAACTGCGAAAAATTGGCGCAAAGATGTATTTTTACCTTCGCCCCCTTATTAGCGGAATCCTTGCAATTATCGTAAGTATTGCTATAATCGCAGGTTTCTTTGTCATCAACAATCAACCCTCCATCAATAACGAAAAATTCTTTCTTTTTATAGCGTTGATTTCTTTCTACATTGGCTTCTGCAACGGGAAAATAATCATCAAGATGGAGCAGCATAGTAATGAAGCAATCGATTCTGTCCTCAAGGAGCAAAAAGATGGCACGCAGCACTAATGATCACCAGTTGAGAATTGAAGAACTAGAAAAGTTGGCAGCCGAGGTCTTATCGCTAAAGAAGCAACACCGTCAGCGTAGACCAATTGTGATAGAATTCTGCGGTAGCCCAAAGGCGGGCAAGACCTCATGCATTAATTCCCTCAATATATTTCTGAAAAGAAATGGATTCAAAACGACAATATTAAGTGAGCGTGCTGGTTTTAGCCCTATAAGTGACAAGTATAACCCTGTGTTCAATGTTTGGACATGTACTTCCGCAATTAACGAAATCAACCAAAAAATGGATCAAGCACAGCACGGCGAGGAAATTGATGTTATTATTTCTGACAGAGGAATATTCGACGCCTTATGTTGGTTTAAATGGCTAAAATCCCAACACCATATGAATCAAAGAGAATATACTGTTTTGACCAAATTTGCCACCCTATACCGTTGGCAAAAAACATTGATTTAGTGTATGTTTTTATGGTTTCCCCAGAGGTCTCCATAGAAAGAGAATATGCGAATCTATTGACGAATAAGCGCGGTAGCATCATGTGTGAGGGTGTCTTAGCGCAATATCTTAATTCTGTGAAAGAAATAATAGATGAGTATGGAAAAGATTTTCGATCTATCTATCAAATAGAAACAACAAACAAAGCACAGCATGACGTTAGCTATGAAGTCACAAGTAAGACATTACAGTTGTTAAAAAACATGCTCATTGAGAAAGTAGGCTATGTTGATAGAGAAATACTTTCTCTCCAAGACGGTTTTAACGATATAAATACACTTTTACCTGCTCTGAATCGATATGCATTTGACAGCCGAGATATAGTAGAACGAAACCTGGATGCGATTCAACCGATACCGATTGCTGTATTTTTAACCCCGAATGAGGATAAGATTTTGTGCTTAAAGAAGACAAAAAGCAGCACATCAGCGGCATCGCCTGAAAGAGGAAGGTTACTTTTCTATGCAGGTGGACATACCCGGATTGAGGATGAGTTTTCCGTTGCAAAGTGTGATTTCATCAAAACCGCTAAAAATACACTGGAACGGGAAATGTTTGAAGAATTAGGAATTTCGATTTCTTTGGAGGATGAGGATGCGCCCTTCTGTCTATATACTCCACATTATAGCGAAAAGAGCAAGCAGCACCTTGCAGTTGGATGGATTATACATCTGACACCAGAAACAAAGTTAAACTTGGATTCTTACGAACTAGTACAAAAGAAGGGGACAAGCAAGAGTGGCAGTTTCCTTACTTTTTCTGAGGTCGAGAAGGCTTTTTTCGAAAACAAAAACATTTATTTGGAGAGTTGGAGCAAAGAAATACTTGTAAAGTATTTTAGGAATCGTTTTTCAGATCACTTTATTGATAGCATAGAACAAGAAACCGACTATCATCAATGCTCCATGTTTGACAACGAATAATTATTGTTGCATGTTTGCCAAAAAGTGCTATATCCGCTGTACAGCTGTTAATTAATCTACAATTTTTATTCGTTATGTGCAATTAATTATTTAGATCTACTGATATGCTCAGCCACCTTCGTTTTTTCGAAGGTGGCTTTTTTATCTTCGTCACAAAAGGGATCAATCAAATGGACAAATGCAAAATCACCGCCATCGCCAACCAAAAGGGAAGCGTTGGCAAAATAACCACCACAGTGAATCTGGGATTAGGAGTGGCCTGTGAAGGCGAATGCATACTTCTGGTGGATTGAGATCCCCTAGAGTAGCCTGACCATTGACAGAGGCATTCCCAACCGAGATGCCCTAAAAGGCCATTGGAAACGCCATGCTGGCAGAAGCCACCGACCTGGATATATCCATCATTCACCACAGAAAAGGTATCGCTCCGCTCCTCACCAACATCGAACTATCCAATAAAAGGTGTCACTATACAGCGCCATAAGCCCGGAGATATTGCAAAGCTACCACCCAAAACAACGCCTGAAAGCCGCCGCAACTCGACAGCTTTCGGGTTCGCATGTTCATTTGGCACTACCTTGCAGAATGTCTGATATCCTCATATGGATTAGATCTTGTCTACAGCAAAGGCTACTTTTCTAATGATATGATCATCACTTTTTTGTCCACGTCTTTTTAGTAGCTTCGACTATGCATTTGAATGCATTTTTGTGAACTCTCATTCTTCTACCGTCACGAACACGGAGCGCAGTTCTGTTAGATAAACTATCATCAGGCTCATCTTGATGTTGGAAATATAGCATCGCCAGTTCAGTAGTCAATAAGTTTTTATAACACGGAAGTATGCTATCAAGAATCAAATCTTGCAGTTCTTCCTTTGTAAATCTCGGTGACTTATCCAGGAACCTTTGACCGTATGTGTTCACCATGATGATGCCTTCGCACAATTTTTCATCATTTCCGGAAAAGGCTACTTTAGCTGCCACAATCGATCCAGTACAGTTATGACTATGATCTTTGTCAGAATAAAGATATCTCTGCATACTATGGGCCACCGATTTATCGTTGTAGAACAGTGTCGCTACGTTATTATTTCCCATATAGTGGAATGTAGAGTCGTTAGTTTCGGCAAAATCATTTAGATCCGCCCGGAACTTCGATCCCTTTCCTGTAACCCATCTCCAGCTCCTGTCATATTTACCCGCACTAGAATAAGTATACCGGTAAATAAAAGATGCATCTAAGTCCTTAATTGGAATTCCGGTAATCTCTCCTATTGCTCTTCCAAATCCCCACGTAATTTCTCGAATCTGATCAAAAATGTTGTAAGGTACATCTGCAGCTGTCAACATACCTCTTTCTAATCCATTATGATGGGCATTTCTCAGTTGTACATTTTTATTCTTATGGATCTCAAACAAGCTATTATATGCGTGTTTGGCCGCAAGATTTTCGAAGCGTATATCTGCTTCTTTCTGTTCTTTAACCCACATAACGAATTGAATGATCAAATTCATTACTGCTATGCCCAGTAAAAAGGCCACCGCACCTGTTATTTCATTTGGCGGCTTTAATTCCCACGTCTCACCAAAATTAACCATAGACAAAATCAGAGGAATCAAAAATGGCATAACAACATTTATCAAGAATCTAGCAACTTGTTTCTTCCTTATGAATCGAAGAATATGCCTGCGATATTTGACAAATATGCAGGTCAATACTAACGCAATTAGAATTCCTATTAAGACGGTATTAGTGACGCATAACTTCTTCATTTATCTCTCTCCATTCTTCACTTAGTTCAATTTGGCAAAATACTCTCCAATCATCGTGAATACATCATAGATGTTATCATTCTTTATATGTAACAACACAACAAAAAGGTGACATATTTCTCAAAAACTTTTATTTCTTTTGAGATTGGCTATATATTGATACTTTTTAGGAGGAGAAACCTTAATCATTTTACACACCCGTTTTCTGTGCATGAACACACTCAAATGAGTTGCTAAAAAAACCAGTAAAAATAGATACTTCATGTGTAGTTCCGATATTCTGCCCTTAAAAACATATCGAAGCGAAAAGGCAATCATTTTAATAAGATCGAAAGCACTCAAGACCTCGTCATTTATCATTCCCCGGACACTCTATCATTCATATTAGCCACCTTCATTTTGAAGGTGGCTTTTTTAATCATCATCACAAAGGAGCGCGATCAAATGAACAACTGTAAAATCATCGCTATCGCCAACCAAAAGGGCGGCGTTGGCAAAACAACCACCACAGTGAATTTGGGTGTGGGACTAGCCCGTGAGGGCAAGCGCGTGCTGCTGGTGGATGGAGATCCCCAGGGCAGCTTGACCATTGCCATGGGAATTCCCAACCCGGACGCCCTAGCAGAAACCCTTGGAAGCGCTATGCTCGCAGAGATTGGGGATATGGATATTCCTGTCGACTACGGTATCATCCGTCACAAAGAGCATGTGGATCTGCTTCCCGGTAATATCGAATTGTCCGGTGTAGAAGTAATGCTTGTCAATGCGTTGAGCCGGGAAACGGTTATGCGAAATGTTCTGCAACGGCTGAAGGACAACTACGACTACATCATCATTGACTGCATGCCGTCCCTGGGTCTTATGACCATCAATTCCCTGGTGGCCGCAGACGGGGTCATTATCCCCTCCCAGCCAAACTATTTGTCCACCAAGGGTCTGAACCTGTTGCTGCGCTCCATCAGCTGTGTGCGAAGGCAGATCAATCACCAGCTGAATATTGACGGCATTCTGTTCACCATGGTAGACAGTCGCACCAACAATGCCCGGTCCATCATTTCTGCCATGCGTACCACCGTAGGCGATCAGATCAAGGTCTTCGGAACCGAGATTCCCAGATCTGTTCGGGCAGTTGAAGCATCGGAAGCCGGCAAGAGCATCTTCGCTCATGACCGGCAAGGCAAGGTGGCCCAGGCGTACAAATCACTTACAAAGGAGGTAGCGAACATTGGCAGAGAAACCTATCGATCTCGGTCTGACGGCGCTCGATGAGCTATTCATGACCGATGCCCAACGGCAGGAAAACAAGCTGCCCCGCATCCGGGATATTCCCCTGGATCAAATCGACGATATGCCCAACTATCCCTACAAAGTCCGCATGGACGAGGACATGGAGGTCCTGACCGAAAGTGTCCGCAAATATGGAATTATTACGCCCGTCATTCTTCGCAAGAAGGAGGACGGGCGTTTTGAATGTGCGGCAGGCCATCGCCGCAGAAAGGCAGCGGAACTTGCAGGCCATACCACTATCCGTGCTGAAGTCCGCGAAATGACCCGGGATGAAGCCATCATCCTTATGGTGGACTCCAATCTGCAGAGAACCACCATTCTGCCAAGTGAAAAGGCATTTTCATACAAAATGCGTCTGGAAGCCATGAAACGGCAAGCTGGTAGACCTGCTAAAGAAAATGCGTCGCCACTGGCGACTAATTTTCCTCAAGGACGTTCCGATGTAGAACTTGGAGAGGCTGTGGGCGAAAGCAAAGACCAAGTGCGTCGTTACATCCGCCTTACCAACCTTGTCCCTGCACTACTGGACATGGTGGACGAAGGGCGGATTGCTTTTCGCCCTGCCGTGGAACTGTCCTATTTGACGGAACAGGAACAGCGGGATCTGCTGGAAACCATCTCATATGAAGATGCCACACCATCTCTAGCCCAGGCCATCAAGATGAAGGATTTTTCCAAAGCAGGCAAGCTCAACGCAGATGTGATTCTTTCCATTATGTGTGAGCGAAAACCCAATCAGGCAGAGAAGATCAGC
>CAJGCP010000040.1 GCA_904501885.1 uncultured Acetatifactor sp.
ATTCGATGAGACAGGTGCGGATCACTTTCTCTACGGCTAGGTTATCTTTGGCCTCAATGGGGCGAACTGTATATTTCATTGTATTTTTCTCCTTGTTATTTGCAACAAAATCTATTTGGAATTATAACATGTCAAAGCACATGCGTCTACATCAATAAGAGGTAATTTATGATGTAAACAAAATGCAATTTAGAGTTGTAAATTTCCTGTCAATTTGCGATACTTAATATAACAGATATACATGGAGGTGTGCCGTGAAATTCATTCATTGTGCAGATTTACATTTGGATTCCAAATTAAGTGCAAATTTAGATAACGAAAAAGTGCGTGAGAGAAGAGCCGAAATATTGCATACATTCGTGCGTATGGTTGCATATGCAGCGGAACAGGATGTTCGTGGTATACTCATTGCCGGAGATATGTTTGATACCAAGAATATTTCTGCTATGGTGAGAAATACGGTGATTTCTGAGATACAAAGACATCCGGAAATTAATTTTTATTATCTAAAGGGCAATCATGACAACGATAATTTCCTGACAGAAGTGGAAACAATAGAGAATCTAAAAATGTTTGGGGATAAATGGACTACCTATACTGAAGCGAACGAAAAAATTGTCATTTCCGGCATAGAATTGACTGCGGAAAACAGTGGCTCAGCTGCCCATACATATACCCCGGATATCAGTAAGTTTAATATTGTGATGATGCACGGACAGCAGGCAGACGGGGATTCCAAGCACAGGGCTGAGAATATTAATCTAAAGGCGTATCGCAACAAAGGTATTGATTACCTGGCTTTGGGACATGTGCATGCTTATCAGAAGGAGGCACTGGATGCCAGAGGCTTCTATTGTTATCCCGGCTGCTTAGAGGGACGCGGTTTTGATGAGTGTGGGGAACATGGCTTTGTGCTGTTGGACGTTGATGAAGAGACGGGCTTGTTTAGTCATACTTTTGTGCCTTTTGCCCATCGCAAACTTTATACTTTGGAAGTAGATGTGACGGGGCTTGGAAGCACCGCCCAGATGGCAGCACGCATACAGGAACTGCTGGACGATAGACAATACGGCAAAGAGGATATGCTTAAAGTGGTTCTGACGGGAAGCGTGGATGTAGAATGTGAAAAAGACATCACATATCTGGCGGCAATGCTTGCAGACCGGTTTTACTTTGCAAAGGTCTATGATGAAACCTCTATTTCTGTGAATCAAGCTGATTATATGCTGGATAAGACCCTGAAGGGGGAATTTGTCCGTATGGTGATGGCACAGGAACATTTATCTGAAGAGGAAAAAGGTAATATTATTCGCTACGGTTTACAGGCACTTGCCGGAGAGGAGGTATGTTAGGTTATGAGATTGATTTCATGTCATATTGAGAACTTCGGTAAACTGCAAAATTTATCCATGGATTTTACACAGGGCGTCAATGTGCTTTGTCAGAAGAATGGCTGGGGGAAAAGTACTTTCGCAGCGTTTCTTCGCGTGATGTTTTATGGGTTTAGGGGCGAAGGAAAAAGAAGCGGTATCGAAAAAGAAAGAGCCCGCTTCAAGCCCTGGCAGGGAGGTGCCTATGGCGGACAACTGGTGTTTGAGATAGATGGAAACGAATATCTTGTCACAAGAAGTTTCGGCAATAAAGAGGTAGAAGATGTATTTGAATTAAGGGATGCAAAGACGAACTTGGTCTCTAGGGACTATTCCGCTAATCTGGGAGAAGAGATTTTCAAAATTAATAGGGACTCTTTCTTACGTACCCTATTCATCGGGCAAAATGATTGTGGATCAGGAACAACGGATGATATCAATGCCAAGATTGGAAATCTGACGGAAGATACCGGAGACATGAATCGCTATGAGGCGGCATCGGCTAGATTAACAGCGGTGATGAATCGTCTAACGCCGAAATACAAGAAGGGGTCTATCAATCAAAGGAAGGATGAGATAGGCATCGTAGAAAGACGTGTGAAGGATGGGGGCAGCATTCCCGAGAGCATTGCTGCGCAACAAAAACTTTTGGCGGACGAGAGAAAGGCATATGAAGAGACCAAAAAGGAAATGGAGAGATGGTCTCATCTGGCAGAAACATTGAGCGTGTGGGAAAACAAAAAAGCACAGCTTGGCGGAAAAATAGAAACCTACACCTTCAACGAGCAGGAAGGTGCGGACTACGAAGTGCTGAAACTGCAATTTGTACAAAACGCTCCTACGGACGAAGAACTGGAATATATGCGTCGTCAGATAGAAGAATTTGCATCAGCAAAGAGAGCAATGGATGCCTCTAGATTAACGCCTGAAGAGCAGGAGAGATTGTCTTATCTGGCACTTTATTTTGAAAATGGTGAATCCACAGCGCAAGATATGATGGCTCTTTGGAATCAAAGGGAAGTAAAACATCTTTCTCTGCCGTCCCAAGAAGCGCATTTGACTGCGATGGAAGTCGCTATGGAACAGCAAAAGAAGAATCGCTCTAAGTTAGGAGTTCTGCTTGTAGTGGGGCTGGTACTGTTGCTGTGTGGCGGTGTATCCACTTTGTATGCTACAACCGTAGGCTTGGCGGTTTTGGCAGTGGGAGTGATACTGTTTATTCTTGGTTTAATATCTAAGGCTAAAAAGTCTGACATTTCTGCAGATGAAACATCATTACTTGAGATGAGGCAGTCTTTGGTTGACACACGGGCGGAAATTGCCGAAATAGAACAACAAATTATCGATTATTTGTATAGATATGGCAGAGAGTATGAGGCAGACTTTGTTGTTGGCCAGCTGCAGGCTATTGCCGCAGAAGAGATGGAATATTATAGCCTTTGCAAGAAGGCGGTGGCTGAGGAGAATGCCCAAAAAGAGGGAGCATTACTCAAACTGAAGCAGGAAATCGAGGGATTTTTTACTACATATTGTAGGGAAGTAAAGGACCTGGAGTATTTAGAGAGTGTGGATGCCGCAAACTCATATTTGGAGCGTTTGTATTCGCTTCGCGAAAATCGCAAGACATACATTGATCTGAAAAAGAAGGAAGATGATTTAAACAAGGCGAAGGCGGAGTTGCTACAGTTTGAGCAGCAACAAGAAATGCTGTCTTTGGCACAGCAAGGAATGGAGAAGATCCCTAGCATAGGAGAATTGACAGAGCGTACACGCAAACTGACGGATGAGTTGGAGACCATCAAAGACAGAATAAACACCTATATCTCCGGGTTGGCTGAATTGCATGAAAAGTATGACCTGTGGGAAGCGGATAAGGATTTGTTGGAGGAGTTGAAAAAGGTCCAGACCGAGGAACTGAGTATGTATCAAAACGTGGAGCTTGCGGCAGATTTCCTAAGACAGGCGAAGGAGGCCATTACCCTCAAATATACGGCGCCTATTAAAACTTCCTTCGACGAGTATTATCAAATCGTTGTGGGAGAAATGGCAGAGCGTTTTCGCTTGGATGCCAATGTAAAAATGGAAGTGCAGGAACAGGGGCAGTTACGAGACCTTGCATATTTGAGCCAGGGCTATCAGGATTTGGTACATATATGCTTACGCATCGCCTTAATAGATGCTATGTATACTGACGAAGCACCTATGATTATTATGGACGATCCTTTTACCAATCTGGATGATGCCAAGATGGAGATGGCGAAGAAACTTCTTGAGACTGTTTCAAGGAAGTACCAGGTAGTGTATTTTACCTGTAGTGAGTATAGGAAATAAATTTTGTGTAACAAGAAGTAGCCATCCTACTTTCAAAGTGCGGGATGGCTATTTCTTATATTTTTTCGAGCATCTTCTGTTTTAGAGGTTTTATGTAATTTTTCATGAGCGTTCTATCATTCTCAAAGAATTGCTTCTCGGAATTAGAGAGCATATGATTTTCGCTTTTTAGCTCTAATAATTGTAAAGTACATACTAAATCTGCAATTTGGAATAATCGGTAATCAGAGGGAATTACTTTTCGGAATTCGATATTTTCAAGAAAGATATTAAAGACTGAAGATAAGATTTTATTTAGTTCTATTTGTCCATTATCGTAATAGATTTTGACAACATCGAAAGAACAGAAAAGAAGCATATTTTCACGTAAAAACTGAGAGAGCAGTTTGGCGAGTTTTCCAGTAGCGTCCACCCTGTCTGCAATTTGCTTTTTTTCAATGTAGATAGTCTTACACTGGATGTTTATATGTCGGAAAAAGGACATCATTTTCATTAAAATCTTTTTTCTTAATTCTAGTGATTCATAACGATATTCTTGCTCTTGACGAATGATAGGACCTGTATGTACACAGTGATGAGGATATCCCATATGGGTTAATTCAGATTCAAATTTTTCTAGACTCTCTGAAATGTCATCTGATTGGTCGTGCATAACCATAGCAATTATGTAATATGGGCTTCGAAAGTCATATTCTCCAAAATCACCGGATTCATCGATAAAAATACTTAATTCTTTCATGTTTTCAATAAAAAAGGCGGGTGTCTTACCCGCCAATTGGTGGACCCGGGTCTTTCGACCAGCCCAATGTAAACTTGTTTACAATCTTATTATATGCAATATAAGATACATATGCAATATATTTTAGAAAATATAAGACTGAAAGTAAGAGAAACATCGAGACCTCGAGTATTGACTAGGAACAAAACATAAAAAGGACGATATCTATCGATATCATCCTCTTTAGTGTAAAGCGCGAGACGGGGATCGAACCCGCGACCCCCTCCTTGGCAAGGAGGTGCTCCACCGCTGAGCCACTCGCGCGTGTCTTGACGACAAAGTAGATTTTACACAAACCATTTAGAAAAGTCAAGAACTTTTTACTGATGAAGTATAATTTTTTTTAGCAATTTAGTAAATTTATTTTCTATGAGTTTATAAGAAAGTAGTGCAGCCACTACGCTGATACAGATAGCGAGCGTTGCCCCGATAATTGATTTAACATCAAAATATTCAAAATTAAAAATCGCCCGGCCCAAGAACATCACAGGATAGTAGTGCAAAAGATAGAGAGAGAAACTAATGTTTCCTAAATGGACCAGAGAAGTCGGTACCTTCCATCCAAACAATTCGCTCATAAAGAACAGTAACACAAGCAAAAATCCTGCGCCACCCCAGTACAAAGGCCTTTGTAGGCTAAGTGTATCTATATCTGTTTTGGTAGCAATCAGAACTACAAATAACATGATTGCTAAAAACAAAGATAATATAGAAATGCCTTTTTCTATATGTATATCCCGATTTACCTTTTTCACGTCCCATTTCACAAACATCCATCTGCAAACATAATATGCCAGCATTCCCCAAATAAAATCCAGCATCACAGGCGCACCGTAAAAGGAAAGAAATACGCTGTTGTGAGGAATAGTGTGAGATATCGTCACCAGCACCACCAGTAAAATGCTACAGATGGCTGCGCGATATTTGTGGCTGATTTTGAAACTTACCCAAAACAACAAATAAAAGAAAAATTCACAGTTGATAGTCCAACCCACACGCATCAAAGGTTGCAGGATACCGCCACCGATGTCAAAGGGAATAAACAGCAAACTTTTTATCAGGTTTTCAGCATTGGCAGAAGTTGTTTCAAACATGTTCGGCGCCATAAGCAATAATAAAAAAGTTCCAATCGTCATAAGATAGTATAGGGGGAGTATACGAATCAGACGCTTTGCAAGAAAATGTTTTGTGTCATCGTGAGTGGAAAACATAATCATAAATCCGCTGATACAGAAAAAAGCGTCTACGGCAAATGCACCACAGGCTGCGAACCGAATGTGTTCCAGCACCACAAAAAGAGCCAGAATGCCCCTGAGTGCCTGTATGCCGGCAAACCGCTGATTATGGAAATTGTGATGCTTTTCGGCCATCTGGTTCATGTTTGCAAAATACCTCTTTTCATCATAGCTTATCCTTACTATATTCCCTCGCTCATTGTACTGTCAAGTAATGACAAGAAATCCCCGATATGTTATAATTCTTTTTGAAATAGTACGATGTCAAATGCGGATAAAGAGTAAGAGAATATATTTTTAATTTTATAATAGAGCCAATTCCATGAGTTAGAAGTGATAGGAACGGAGGGAATTCTATGAAGCTTACATTTGTCGGAGCTGCACACGAGGTGACAGGCAGCTGTCATTACCTGGAAGTAAATGGAAAGCGCATTTTAGTTGATTGCGGTATGGAACAGGGAGTGAACATCCTGGAAAATGTCCGAATTCCGGTTTCGGCGGCGATGATAGACTATGTATTTTTAACACATGCCCATGTGGACCACTCCGGCATGCTTCCGAAATTATACGCAGAAGGATTTCGAGGTGCGGTATATGCCACCGAAGCGACAGCAGACTTATGCGATATTATGTTGCGAGATTGCGCCCATATTCAGACCATGGAGGCGGAGTGGAAGAATAGGAAGGCCAAAAGGGCCAATCAGCCGCCTATAGAACCGATTTATACCATGGAAGATGCAGAAGGAATTTTGAAACTCTTCGTGCCTTGTAATTATGGAGAAAAAATTCCTGTCTGTGATGGTGTGGAAATTCGTTTTACGGATATTGGCCATTTGCTTGGCTCTTCCAGTATTGAGGTATGGGCTACAGAAGAAGGTGTGACCAAGAAGATTGTATTTTCCGGAGATATCGGAAATAAAGACCAGCCCCTGCTTCGAGATCCTATTCCCACAAAAGAAGCAGATTATGTGGTCATAGAATCCACCTACGGGGATAGGATTCACAGTGACGAGAAACCGGATTATGTCAAAGAACTGGCGTCCATATTGCAGGAGACCTTTGATAGAGGTGGTAATGTAGTAATTCCTTCCTTTGCAGTAGGACGTACACAGGAATTGCTATATTTTATCCGTACTATCAAGCGTGAGGGCCTGGTTGTCGGACATGACAGATTTCCGGTATATGTGGACAGTCCGATGGCGGTCAAAGCCACCAATGTGTTTATAGATAATCAATGGGAATGCTACGATGAAGAAGCATATAGCTGGGTGGAAAATAAAATCAATCCACTTACTTTTGCGGGATTGGAACTTTCTATTACCAGTGAGGATTCCAAGGCTATCAACTTTGATGAGACACCTAAGGTGATTATTGCGGCCTCCGGTATGTGTGAGGCGGGAAGAATCCGTCATCATTTGAAGCACAATTTATGGAGACCGGAATCCACCATATTGTTTGTTGGATATCAATCCAACAATACATTGGGGCGTGCTTTATTGGACGGTGCCACCGAGGTAAAACTTTTCGGAGAAAAGATTCAAGTGCAGGCCCAGATAAAGAAACTCGCCGGACTTTCCGGTCATGCAGACAAAAACGGATTGTTAGAGTGGGTGAAAGGATTTGAAGAGAAGCCCAGGAAAGTATTTGTAGTGCATGGTGAAAATGAAGTGTGCGATGCCTTTGTGGGCACCCTTCAGACAGAGTGCGGTGTGCAGGCCTATGCACCCTACAGTGGCACTATCTTTAATCTGTTGAGCGGCAAGGTAGAATACGAGGCTTTGCCCATTCCCTTCCATAAGCAAACAAAAACCTCGAATGCGGTATATGGAAGGCTTGTTGCCGCTGCACAGCGACTGCTGGCCCTGGTTCAGCGCAGCGAAAGTATGTCGACCAAGGATATGGCTAAGTGGACGGGACAAATCAACTCGCTCTGTGATAAATGGCAGAGATAATACACAGGATGGGAGATAAAATTTATGAATATCATTGCGGCCGTTGATGAAAATTGGGGCATTGGTTATAAGGGGCGGTTGCTTGTCAGCATCCCCAGAGATCAAAAGCATTTTAGAGAAGAGACAACAGGAAAAGTTGTGGTGCTGGGACGTAAAACTTTGGAGACTTTTCCTCAGGGAATGCCATTGCAAAACAGGACGAATATCATTTTGTCCCAAGATAAAAGTTTTCAGGTGAAAGGTGCCACTGTTGTACACTCCATAGAGGAGCTTTTGGAGGAATTAAAGCAGTATCCATCCGAAGATATTTATATCATCGGCGGAGAGAGCGTTTATGAGCAGATGTTGCAATATTGCGACACGGCGCATATTACCAAGATTGATCACAGTTACCAGGCGGATACTTATTTCCCGAATTTGGACAGGGATCCGGATTGGGAGATTACGGCGGATAGTGATGAACAGTACTATTTTGACCTTACTTATACTTTTTATAAATACCAGCGTGTTGATAAATAGTATAGCCAAAGAATGATTGCTAAAATAAGTCAAGAATTAGAGCAACGCTATGTATTGACAAAATGCCGTAAAAGGTTAAGATATTTTTAGAATAAATTTTGCGTAGATTGAAATAAATCAAAAGAAAGAGAGAATTACAAATGGAGAAGAAAAACATTGATTGGAGCAATTTGGGATTTGGATATATTCAAACCGATTACAGATATGTTTCCAATTTTAAGGATGGCGCGTGGGATGAAGGTTGTGTGACCACCGATGCCAATGTAGTAATCAGCGAATGTGCAGGTGTTTTGCAGTATGCACAGACGATTTTCGAGGGCTTGAAGGCGTATACTACAGAGGATGGAAGAATTGTAACATTCCGTCCGGATTTGAATGCGCAGAGAATGATAGATTCTGCGAAACGTTTGGAGATGCCCGCATTTCCCGAGGATAGATTTATTGATGCGGTGGACAAGGTAGTTCGCTCTAATGCGGCATTTGTGCCTCCTTATGGAAGCGGAGCGACCCTTTATCTTAGACCCTATATGTTCGGAAGCAATCCTGTGATTGGTGTAAAGCCTGCAACCGAGTATCAGTTCCGTATGTTTGCCACTCCCGTAGGTCCTTATTTTAAAGGTGGTGTGAAGCCTTTGACCATTCGTGTCAGTGACTTCGACAGAGCAGCACCCAATGGTACAGGCCATATCAAAGCCGGATTGAACTACGCAATGAGTCTCCATGCCATTGTAGATGCACATAATCAGGGATTCGACGAAAATATGTACCTGGATGCAAAGACCAGAACCAAGGTAGAAGAGACCGGTGGCGCGAACTTCCTCTTTGTCACCAAGGACGGTAAAGTGGTAACACCTAAGTCCTCTAGTATTTTGCCTTCTATTACCAGACGTTCTTTGCTTTATGTTGCAGAAAAGTATCTTGGCCTGGAAGTGGAAGAGCGTGAAGTATACTTAGAAGAATTGAGCGATTTTGCAGAATGCGGTCTCTGCGGTACCGCAGCAGTTATTTCACCTGTGGGTAAAATTGTAGACCATGGCAAGGAGATTTGTCTGCCTGCAGGTATGACCCAAATGGGACCCGTTACTCAGAAGTTGTATGATACTTTAACCGGTATTCAGATGGGAAGAATTGAAGCACCGGAAGGTTGGATTCACGAGATAAAATAAGACAAACTTTATGATGAAAAAAACTGTATTAAGGAAAAAACATCATATGAATAAAATATTGGCAGGGGTGCTTATGGCATGCCTGCTGATTGTATTCTGCGGCGGATGTGGGGCGAAGAACAAGCTTGTAATAACAGCCGGATTGAATAAGAACGAGGTGTTTGGCATCGGTGAAGAGGTATGTTCCGTTCCTGAACTAATGGTGTATATGACCAACCTTCAGAACCGCTATGAGACAGCATTTGGCACGCAGGTGTGGGGACTTTCCCATGGAGAAATCTCCATGGAGGAGAACATTAAGGAAATCGCCCTGGAACAGATGGCGCAGTTGAAAGCGATGTATTTGCTGGCTCAGAAACATTCCGTGGCATTGGATGGATTAGAGCAACAGAAGGTAAAAAAGGCAGCGGAAGTTTATTACGCTTCCCTGAATGATACTGAGCGGGAATTGATGAATGTGGAGTATGAGACGGTGGAGCGTTTGTACGAGATGTACACGCTGGCGCAAAAGGTGTATCGTGTGGTCATTAAAGATGTGAATCCTGAAATCAGCGACGACGAAGCGCGCACCATCACAGTGCAACAGATTTTCTGGCCTACGGCTGGTTTAAGCGAAGCGCAAAAGCAATCCTTGTATGAGGATGCATTGGACGTCCGTAGGATGGCATTAGAAGAGGACCAAGAGTTTATCGATTTAGCAGGAAAGTATAGTAAAGATTCTAATATCACTTATTCTTTTTGCAAAGGAGAGCGGGAAGAAGAACTGGAAGAAGTGGCATTTATGCTGGCAACCAATGAGATCAGTCAGGTGATTGAGGGGGATCGTGGGTACTATCTGATGAAATGCATCACTACATTCGATGAGCAGCAGACCCTTGCAAATAAAGAAAAGATCGCGGAAGAACGAAAAAAGGAAATATTTTCCAAAGAGTATAATGAATTTGTGGAGACACTTGTTCCGCAACTCAACAAAAATTGCTGGAAAAAGATACAATTGATTCACGACGAAAATGTGACTACCTCGAATTTCTTTGACATCTACGAGGAATATTGTCCGAAATATTAAATTTCTATAACTTCAAGTGGGGCGTCTTGACATTCTAAGGACGCCCTTTTAAAATCTAAAATAAGTAGTTTACTTAGAAGGAGAGATGTGAAATGGCAGTAAAAAAAGGAAGTTTATCTATCAATAGCGAGAACATATTTCCTATTATTAAAAAATGGCTTTATTCCGACCATGATATTTTCTACAGAGAACTGATTTCAAATGGTTGCGATGCAATTACCAAATTGAAAAAATTAGATATGATGGGAGAGTATGCGCTGGCTGATAATTATCAGGCTAAGATTACAGTGCTGGTAAATCCTGAAGCGAAAACTTTGACCTTCACAGATACCGGTTTGGGTATGACCGCAGAGGAAGTGGAAGAATATATTACACAAATTGCATTTTCCGGTGCAACTGATTTTATCGAAAAATATAAAGATAAGAGCAATGCCGACCAGATCATCGGACATTTTGGCTTGGGATTCTATTCTGCTTTTATGGTGGCAGATGAAGTACACATTGATACGTTGTCCTATCAGGATGGTGCTAAAGCGGTACACTGGGAGTGTGACGGCGGCACCGAGTACACCATGGAAGAAGGAGACAGAACAGAGGTGGGTACTACCATCACCTTGTTCCTGAATGAGGACTGTCTGGAGTTTTGTAATCAGTATAAGGCACGAGAGGTGATTAAGAAGTACTGTTCCTTTATGCCTACCGAGATTTATCTGTCTAAAGAAGGGGATGAGGCGGAGCCTGAACTTCTGAATGAAACCACACCTCTTTGGACCAAACATCCTAATGATTGCGAAAAAGAGCAGTATTTGGAATTCTACCGCAAGGTGTTCCAGGATTACAAGGAACCCCTGTTTTGGATTCATTTGAATATGGATTATCCCTTTAATTTGAAAGGTATTTTGTATTTTCCGAAGATTAACACGGAGTACGAGTCTATTGAGGGAACCATTAAACTGTACAACAATCAGGTATTCATCGCAGACAATATCAAGGAAGTGATTCCTGAGTTCCTGCTTTTGTTAAAGGGCGTGATTGATTGCCCTGACTTGCCACTGAATGTGTCAAGAAGTGCACTTCAGAACGATGGGTTTGTGAAGAAGATCTCGGAGTACATCACCAAGAAAGTGGCAGACAAGCTGGCAGGTATGTGCAAGACTGAGAAGGAAGAGTATGAGAAATACTGGGACGACATCAGCCCGTTTATCAAGTTTGGTTGCCTGAAGGACGATAAATTCTGTGAGAAGATGACGGATTACATCTTGTTTAAGAATTTGGAAGGCAAATACATGACATTGCCGGAGTGCTTGGAAATCAAGCCCCAGGATGAGGAAGAGGAGACTGCAGAAGAAGTTGTTGAAGAAACCGTAGCTGATGGGGAAGATGCCGAAGAAGAGAAGAAGGAAAAAATCATCTACTATGTTACTGACGAGCAACAGCAGAGCCAGTATATCAATATGTTCAAGGCGGCGAAGATGGAAGCGGTTGTTCTGACCCACAACATTGACCAACCCTTTATTTCTCAGTTGGAAGCAAAGAACGAAGGCATCACCTTCCAGCGTATCGATGCGGATGTGACGGATGTACTGAAGTCTAAGACTAGCAAGAAATTAGAGAAGGAATTTGAGGAGCTTGCGGAAACACTTGGACAAATCATCAAGAAGGCCCTGAAGAACGACAAACTGTCCGTGAAGGTTAGTAAGTTGAAAAATAAAAAGATTTCTTCCATGTTGACTGTTTCCGAGGAATCCCGCAGAATGCAGGACATGATGAAAATGTATGGCATGCCCGGTATGGATATGGGGGCTATGGGTGGAAATGGTGAAACCTTAATTCTGAATGCAAACCATCCTTTGGTGCAGAATATTACACAGAATCCCGAGGGTGAAAACGCCTCTTTGATTTGTGAGCATCTGTACGATTTGGCAAAACTTCAAAACGCTCCTTTGAGCCCTGAAGAAATGACCAGATTTATCGCCAGAAGCAATGAGATTATGATGAAATTATCTTAGTTTTTCTTGACGAACAATTAGAGTTAGTGCTATTATGGGAACACGCAATATCATGTTGCGTGTTCTTTTTTCGTTGTTAAGAGTCTCTTAACGAAGAATCCAAGAATGAAATTAAATAATAGTTGCATGCAAGCTGGCTTCTGTGTATAATAATTATACAGATGAGGAATCATCCGGTGAGTCCTACCGTTAAGTGGAACCGATATGAGAGTTTTCCGTTGCGACGGATACTACCAAGAGGCTATGCGTAAGCATAGCCTCTTGTGTTTTTTGGGGGAATAATGAAAAGTAGATTTAAATTATACCATATTGATATGAAATACATAAATAAGCTACATAAAATCGATGACCATGTACCTTCTGTATCACCTCAAATCAATAAACAAACACGCCCTTTCTTGGGAATTGTTGTGATGGTTAACGAATCCAAATACTGTATACCATTAACATCGTGTTCTGATGAGAAAAGCAAAAGAATTGAATTGTTGCGTGATAACCTTACCCTAAGGAAAATCTATGATAAAGACGGAAAGGTGCTTGCTGCCCTTAATCTAAATAATATGGTTCCTGTAAGAGAAGAAAACATTAGAGAAATTGAATTAAGAATACTTCCGACTGATAGTGCTAAATTGCGTCGATGGAAAAAGTTGTGTATTAAAGAACTTGATTGGTGTCAATCGCACCAAGACGAGATAGAACGACTTGCAAACGAGCTGCATAGAAAATACAACTCGAAAGAGCCGTTTGGAAAAAGAAGGATATGCGTAAATTTTCCTGCCTTAGAGGAGCAGTGCAATAAATAGATTAATAGTACAATATAGACATTTTCTGCGGATATGGCTACAGTTTAACAGGACAGTTTCTTTTCTGAGATTAGAAAGGAATCTGTCCTGTCGATTTTTCAATGCCATATTTGTAAAATTGTTGGCGATATTCGCCCGGCGTTAAGCCGTAATGTTGTTTATAGATACGGTTAAAGTAAGAGATGTTGTTGTATCCCAAACGCATGGAGATGGATAATATGGTATCGTTTGTTTCTGTCAAAAGTTTGTTGGCTAGTTTTAATCTGCGGTAATTGATATACTCCTTGATACTCTTGCCGGTTTTTTGTTTAAACAGGCGCCCTACATATTGCTTATTGTAATGAAACGCCTCTGCAATTTGTTCGGGAGTAATATTGTATTCTAGATTAGCGGCAATATAGTTTTTGATGTTCTCGATGATAGGGATATACTCGTTTCCATTGGTAGAGGTTGGCGATTCTTTCAAAAGAATGCGAATGTAACTTTCCAACATATCAGCTAATTTAATACATTTTTCATAAGTGAAATCCGGCTCCATGGTAGCGATGATTTCTTGAGCGGGAATATCATGTTTCTCCAGTTCTGCGGTCAGGTTCATTGGTCTGTCGTTTTGCAGATAAATATTTCCGATATAGATAATGCAAAAAATCTCGTCATTTTCCAACAGAGGGCGAGTGTATTCATAAACGCCATTAACGCAGAACCCAGCGAAGGGTTTTTTGTCGCGCATTACTTTAGAAAGGGCAGCTTTTCTGCAGCGCATACATTTGGATAGGCCGTTGGGATAACTCTTGAGTACATCGCACACATGTCCCTTGTGCATAGTGTTGTCGCCGTGTACTTTTAACTTCTCATTTCCGTAATTACCCAACATCAATACACCGATATGTAATTTTGTGCCGTAGCAAAGTCCATTGATCAAATCCATCAGAGGACTGTAATTTGAAAACGTCATCTGTGCTCCTTGGGGTAGAATTATGTCGTATATTGTTGTATGAATGGTTGATTCATTGCTTACAATATACCTAAAATTATAACACAAATAGAACAAAAAACAATAAAACGGGCAATAAATATAGAAAATATGTATTATCTGTACAAGGTATATACTCTAAAATGCAAGATTGACAACCGAAAATGTAATATACTTAATGTGGATTTATGCGTGATAGAACAAACTTTTATTATTGGAACCAAAAAGGAGCATTCCTGTAATTCAGAAATAACGCCAATTGAATAAAAAGAAACCTCGATGTAAGATTAAGGTGTTCATCTTGGCCGGATGAATAAAAACACTTTAACCAACAGGAGGTTTCACTATGAATTTAACACAGAAT
>CAJGCP010000041.1 GCA_904501885.1 uncultured Acetatifactor sp.
AAAGCATGCAGATGAAAACTCTCTGTGTTTATTCGACGAATTGGGTGCAGGCACGGACCCTACGGAGGGCGCGGCATTGGCCATTGCCATCCTGAATTTCCTCCACGACAGGGGCATTCGTACCATGGCTACCACCCACTACAGCGAGTTAAAGATCTACGCTCTTTCCACCAACTTCGTGGAAAACGCCTGCTGTGAATTCAGTGTGGAAACCCTGCAGCCCACTTACCGGCTTTTAATCGGCATTCCCGGCAAGAGCAATGCCTTTGCCATTTCTTCCAAACTGGGACTTTCCGATGAAATCATCGAGGCTGCCAAGGAACAAATCAGCAAGGAAGAACAATCCTTTGAGGATGTCATTGCAGATTTGGAAAATAGTCGCCTCACCATAGAGAGAGAACAACAGGAATTGGCCGAATACAAAGCCCGCATCAAGGAGCTCCAACAGCAGTTGCAGGCAAAGAACGAAAAAATAGAACAATCCAAAGATCGGATTTTGCGGGAAGCCAACGAAAAGGCAAAAGAAATTTTGAAAGAAGCCAAGGAAGTGGCAGACGAAACCATTCGCGACTTTAATCAGCTTCACCCCGACACAGATATCAAGGCTTTAGAGGAAAAACGCAGGAAAGTGGGAGAAAAAATCAAAGAAAAGAACAATTCCCTGACACCCAAAACGAAGCCCGTAAACAACACACCTAAAAACACCATCGACCCTAAAAAACTGAAAAAGGGAGATAGTGTGAAGATTCTATCCATGGGATTAAAAGGCATCGTCAGCACCCTGCCCGATGCCAAGGGTAACCTCTTTGTGCAGTGCGGTATTATGCGTACCCAGACCAATATCCGGGATTTGGTATTGGTAGAGGAAGCCACCATATCCGCGCCCGGATTAAAAACCGGTGGCGCAGGAAAAATCAAAATGGGCAAGAGTTTATCCGTATCCACAGAAATCAATCTGTTGGGTCAAACAGTGGATGAAGCTTTGGCTGCTTTGGATAAATACTTAGATGATGCTTATTTGGCACACCTGCCCAGTGTCCGTGTGGTGCACGGCAAGGGCACCGGTGCTCTGCGCAGTGCCGTACACAACCATCTCAAGCGGCTTCGCTATGTAAAAGAATATCGCCTGGGTGAGTACGGTGAAGGTGATGCCGGCGTTACCATTGTAACCTTCAAATAATGTTTACCGGTAGGCTGTGCCTACAAAGGAGGCTTTTATGGCAATGAAACAAAAAGTGCTGATTGTAGACGACGACAACAATATTGCAGAACTGATTTCCCTGTATTTTACCAAGGAATGTTATGAAACCATGATTTTAAACGAGGGAGAATCCGTCCTTGACACCGTGGAAAGTTTTCAGCCCAATCTGATCTTGTTGGACATTATGCTGCCCGGTATGGACGGCTATCAGGTTTGCAGAGAAGTGCGTGCCAAGTACACAATTCCCATCATCATGCTTTCCGCCAAAGGAGAAGTGTTTGATAAGGTATTGGGACTGGAACTGGGTGCCGACGACTACATCGAGAAACCCTTTGATTCCAAAGAGTTGGTAGCACGGGCCAAGGCGGTGTTGCGCCGTTACAAAACCCCGGTAGCCACCGACGATACCAAGAGTGATAAATGCGTGGAGTACCCGGATCTATCCATCAACCTGACCAACTATTCTGTGACCTATATGGGGCAACGGGTAGAGATGCCTCCCAAGGAACTGGAGCTTTTATATTTTCTGGCCTCCTCCCCGAATCATGTATTTACCAGAGAACAGCTACTGGATCAAATCTGGGGCTACGAATATATCGGCGACACCAGAACCGTTGATGTACATATCAAACGTCTCAGGGAAAAAATCAACGACCATGCAAAATGGGAAATTGCTACCATTTGGGGCATTGGTTATAAATTTGAGGTACATAACTCATGAAAAAAACCCTTTATCTGAAGTTTCTTCTGGCATATGTGATTTTTGGTATCTTCAGCTTCGTCATCGTGTCCACTTTTGTGGAAAATCTAATTTATGGACACCTAACCAAAGAGAGTGCCTCCACATTATATGAAGAAGCTTCTCTGATTGCCGAAAATTACGCTTCCGAACTATATCAGAATGAAAATGATTTGGTGACGGTAAAAAAACAACTGGATACCCTTGCAGGTTATCTGAATTGCGCCGTCCGTATTATCAATCCTTCCGGAAGAATCATACTGGATACGACGCTACCCTTAGATGTAGAAAGCGTCCTTCAGATAGACGGCTTCGATCCCACTTCCTTCGGGGATTCCTATTACACGGTCTCCACTTTTTTTCATGATTTCGAGACCCCGCACCTGAATGTTCTGGTACCCATTACCTCCCAGTTCAAAACCCACGGATATGTGGCATTGCACTATCAGACCGACCATATCCAAAGGGCCTGCGATAGTATGATGAATATCGCCTTTATTATGTTAGGGATTCTGCTTCTGCTCTCCCTGATTATCCTAATCTTTTTTACGGAATTGGTATATGTACCCCTGAAAAAAATTACTCGTGCTGCAGAACACTACGCGGACGGCAATATGCATTATGAATTTCAGGTGGAAACCGAGGATGAAATGGGCTATCTGGCCGCATGTATGAGATATATGGCGGGACAGATTTCCGGATTTGAAGACGACCAGAAAAAACTGGTGGCAAATATTTCCCACGACTTCCGCTCCCCCCTCACCTCCATTCGCGGTTATCTGGAAGCCATGCAGGACGGCACCATTCCTCCTGAAATGCACGAAAAATACTTGGGGATTGTATTAAACGAAACCGAACGTCTGACCAAGCTGACCAACAGTTTGCTAACCTTAAATAACTTAAATACCAAGGGAATGCTCTTGGATAGAACTGATTTTGACATTAATACAGTGATAAGAAATACGGCATCCTCCTTTGAAGGAAGATGCCGCGAAAAAAATATCCATATTGAGCTGGTTCTCACTGGAGAGGAACTGTTGGTCAACGCCGACACGGAAAAGATCCAGCGCGTGCTCTATAACCTAACAGACAATGCCATTAAATTTAGCCATCCGGATTCTTCCATCAAGATTGAGACCTACATTAAGAAGAATCATCTCTTTGTCTCAGTGAAAGATGCCGGTATCGGTATCCCCAAGGACGACCTGAAAATGATTTGGAACCGGTTCTACAAATCCGACGTTTCCAGAGGAAAGGATAAAAAAGGCACCGGTCTTGGACTTTCCATCGTCAAGGAAATCATCAATTCCCATCAGGAAAATATCAATGTGGTCAGCACTGAAGGGGTAGGAACGGAATTTATCTTCTCCCTCCCTCTGAGTGAAGATATGGAAGAGGAAGACTAAACCTTCACCTTCTTCATCATAGTGCGGAGGGGTATAAAAAGTACCATCATCAGAACAAAATTGCCGATGGCATGGGTGATATCCCAAGGGATGCCCGCCACCCACCAGGCAAAAGCGGTGCGGACACCTGTAACGATCCCACCATCCAATAGCCCCACAAAAAAATAAGGAATGGCGCACATTGCACCGAACAATAACCCAAATGTAGCGGAGGTCAAACTCCAAAACAGGAGGGTTTCTTTTTTTCTGTTGAGATACGTAAATAGTGCCAACAACGGCCAAGCATACAAATACATAACCCACCATAAACCGAACCCGTATACACAGCCTTCTATCAGGATGAAAACAGGAATCACAAATACCATTTTCCACCCAAAGAACAGGGTAAACAAAATCACCCAGAAACTAGTCAGCTCTATGTTTGGCAAGAAACTCATGGCCATTTTACACACTTCTATCACTGCTACCATCACGCCGATGAGTGCTATGTCACGGATGGAGAGTTGCATGCATTGTTTTTTCTTTTCTGCTTTTTTGTCATTCATATATCACCCACGTTACTCTGTTGCACTATAAATCGTGTATATGATGGAAAAGGTATCCCCGTCCTCTACCGGTTGTGTGGAAATGCCATAGTTACAGTACTCCCCGTTGACAAAAAAGCCCCAATAGGACTGATCCACGTTGTAGTCCGCCACTTCGCCATTTACCTCAGATACAGAAATTCCATAGGGCCCTTCTTCTCCCACATAGGTCAAACCATACTCTGCCGCCTCATCCATGGCCTGTTGCAGATATTCTGCGTCTGTCTGCAAGGGGTACTCGGTGCTTTCTCCCGGCTTATTCACCACCTCAATCACAATTGACTTACTTCCCTCTACCGGCTTTTCGCGGAATGTGTTGTAACAGAACGCAAATGCCACCATCAATGCTACAAACGCTACGACTCCCACAATCCCTTTCCAACTAAGTTTTTTCTTGTTTCCTTCTGTCATTTCTTTTTCCTCCTTTGAAAAATGTTCTCGGAGTTTTTGTTTTACCGGTTTTCGTTTAAAAAGATTTCCATAAAACAAAAACTCCTGCATAACACAGGAGTGGATGTACCAAATAAAAGCAATATGCCTTTCAATGTACTAACCAATTCCTCGTGGTCTTACAGTACACACCATAGGCAGGTCTTCTGACTTGAGCATCTATGCTTTGTTTCGTCTTCCCGATTTCTCAGTGACTTGCGTTGCCCTAGGCAACGGAAACAAAACTCCACTCTTACAGCGACGAGATCGTGTGGGAGTCTCACCCACTTCCCTTTTCACCAATCCGAATGCGTTGCAATCGATTGGCACCTATTGTGTTTGTATATATGCTAAGTGTAGCACAGACCTTAGCAAAAGACAAGTCCATGCCGAATTGATGCTGTACTATACATTACCAACCCTTGACTTTTGCACATTGTGCAAATACAATAAAACATAGCAATACGGACTAGAAAGGTACGCTTATCATGGAAAAAATCGCAAGTTTTACTATAGACCATATTAAACTGCAACCCGGCGTTTACGTGTCCCGCAAGGACGCTGTGGGGCCGGAGGTAGTTACCACCTTTGACCTGCGCATGACCAGCCCCAATGAGGAGCCTGTGATGAACACTGCCGAGATGCATACCATAGAGCATTTGGCTGCCACCTACCTACGCAACCATCCCACCTATAAAGATAAAACCATCTACTTTGGCCCCATGGGATGTCGCACCGGATTTTATCTGTTACTGGCAGGCAACCACACATCAAAAGACATTCTTCCTCTGATGGTAGAAATGTATGAATTTATTCGTGATTTTGAGGGAGAGGTGCCTGGTGCCTCCGCGAAGGACTGTGGAAACTATCTGGATATGAATTTGCCAATGGCAAAGTATTTGGCGATGAAATATTTAGACGAAGTATTGTATGATATCAAAGAAGATCGATTGACTTATCCCGAATAAAGGAGAACAAACAGATTATGAGCAAAATTGGAATTATCGGCGCAATGGACTTGGAAGTAGACCAGCTGAAAGAAGAAATGACCGTGAAGAATATTACAAAGAAAGCCAATATGGACTTCTACGAAGGTACCTTAAATGGCGCAGAAGTAGTGATTGTACGCTGTGGCATCGGCAAAGTCAACGCCGCTCTGTGTGTACAGATTTTGGCAGATGTATTTGAGGTAACCCATGTGATCAACACAGGTATTGCGGGTTCTTTAAATGCCAAATTGGACATCGGTGACATTCTGATTTCCAAGGATGCCGTACACCACGACTTCGACTTGCGCATATTCAATTACCGCTTAGGCGAAGTGCCTCAAATGGGCTTCCGCGAATTCCAGGCTGACGAGAGAATGAGTGAATTAGCATTGTCCTGCTGCCGCAAGGTAAATCCCGATATCAATGCAATCATTGGCCGTGTGGTCAGCGGTGACCAGTTCATTTCCAGCAAGGATGTGAAAAACCATCTAATTTCCGAATTTGCAGGAGACTGTACTGAAATGGAAGGTGCATCCATCGCCCACGGCGCTTACTTAAACGGCTTGCCCTTTGTGATCATCCGTGCCATCTCTGACAAAGCAGACGACAGTGCAGAAATGGACTACCCTACCTTCGAGAAGGCGGCAGCAAAGCATTCTGCCGCTTTAGTAAGGGAAATGGTGGCACATCTGTAATTGCTTACCTCAAATATATTTATATATGTAAAGAGCCCTTTGGGGCTCTTTTTTATCTGTCAGATATTTTCGGTACAGTCAAAATTACAAGTAGGTGTGCAATCCTGCTTTAAGTTTTCCTGACATCCGGGTACGCCCAAATCCAAGGGCCTAATTTCCAGATTTAGCAAATCGCCTGCAACAAACTTTAGGCAATCCGTATCCTCGGGTGTCACGATGCACCCCTTGGGAATCACGATTCTGCCTGCGTTTGCTACCTTGTAACCTGCATAGTAGAGACTCTGAATGACCAAAGTAACGCCAATGGTAATGGTACTGTCTGTCTCGTCAAAGTTCAAAACCTTTGCCGCACCAACCAGGTTCAAACCCTGTCTCACCATATTGTCTGTGGATGCAAATCCGATGGCGTTAAGAGCCGGAGTAAATACACCGGCAACATTATTGTAGGCCACACCGTAGGGTGCAAACAATTCCAGCGTCACTGTAGTAGGATTGGTATCCTCATCATAGGTATCCTCTGTAGTATCCGAAGGAAGGTACAGTGCCGATACAAAAATAGTATCAATCAAACGGCATGCCTCATCATAGAGATTGACCGCAAACTGTACGGTAAGGTTTGTCAACGTCACAGAATAACAATTAGGACGACCGGATATCTGTGTGATTTCAACACCTCCATCACCATAGGTGTAGGTGATATCAATGATCTGCGCCGTCGCGGTCGTTGCCGTGGGATACGCCGTAGGAATATCAATTCCTAAATCGAAGGTAGTACACAAATTGATACCTATCTCGTCATATATTACGGGAGCAAACAAACCCAGATAATCGGGAGAACCGCAAATGGGGGTCGTACACACGTCAAAACACTGCTGACCATTCATTTGATTCACTGCATTGCTGATGATTCTGGTGCCACAGCCACATTTTCCTGCTTTACATCTTGCCATTGCTTTTGCCTTTCCATTTTCTTTACTACATTATATGTTCTAAAAATCCCTCTGCTACCATAAAAATAAAGAAAAAAGGCTTCCCTATGAGCAATGTATTTACCACAGACAGTGAAAACAGTCTGATTATATATCATTACAGACAATACATCTATCTGCGCTCCGCAACCGGCGAGACTCTTAACCGGTCTATTTTGCTTTCCAATGACTTCCATTCCAACCTTACCGAAGCCATTTATAACAATACCCTGTACTACGCCTACCAAAACGAACAGGGCGACATCCTTATTAAGAGTATTCTGGACAGCAAACCACTGTATCAATTGCTTGCCGGCGAAGTGGGCGAATGTATCTCGCCGCAAATTGTTTGTTGGCACAGCAAACTTCTTCTGTTTTACATTTTAAAGAACCCCTTGAACGATAGCTATCTATGCAAAGGCATTCTTCCTTTGGAAGACATCTCCTCCAACGATAACTATGCTCCCATTGAAGTAGGCTTATTCCAATCTTTGCCAGTGGTCAAAACTGTACCTACCAAAAATAATCTCTTTTTTATCGTGGACGATGGCGACACCCACCACGTGTCTCTGGTGGGAGAGGACTTCACCTTGCAGACTTGTGAGGACCACTCAAAATGTGAGTCCGCCTTACAAGTACAGGGCGAAAAAATACACAGTCTGCAAGCATCTTTACAACAAAAAGAAGCTTTGATTGCGCATATCAAAAAACAATATGAAGACTTGATGGAAACTGCTAAGAAATATCGGGAAGAAGCTTTGAAGTGGTATGAAAAATTCTCGGGAAAGTAATCTTTTATCATAGAAAAGGTCGACTCAACGAGTCGACCTTCTTATCATTTTTCTTCTTTTTTCTTAAACACAAACAACTTACTCAGCACGTAATTTGCTACCGTTACAAGCACTGCGGAAATTAGAGTACCCACCACTAAGTTGAAACCAAGTTTTGTGAAAATCTGCATTACCACAATATCCAAAATCCAAGTGGAAATTCGAGATGCCACAAAGGGAGGAATCTCCTTCATCATAGGCTCTTTGCTCTTAAACACAAATTTGCGATTAGTGAAGTATGCGAAGATAACACCCGCCGTCCAGTTGATGGTACTGAGAATAAAATTCTCTAAAGGCGTAGGGAACATGGTGTTGTCAAAGAAAATCGCATTGGCAATGAACTTTGCTGCCCACGCTACGATAGTTGTCAACACACCTACAATCAAGTATGCGATGATTTCCTCATATTTTTTCAAAAGTGCTTTGATTTTTTCTATCATACTGTACTCCTTTTTCTTATGGATTCACCACATTGGTATCTTCACCGCGTAAAAATGCTGCGATATTGTCGTAAGCTCCTTGTACGCAACGGGTACGCGCTTCCACGCTGGCCCAGGCCAGGTGCGGTGTGATAATCAACTTTGTGCTATCCTTGATTTGGCTCAAAGGATTACTTACTTCCAAGGGCTCCTTCTCTACCACATCCAAGCCTGCTGCCGCAATTTCCCCATCTAACAATGCCTGATACAAATCCGCATTGTTCACCACCGGGCCTCTCGCCACATTGATAAGCACCGCAGACTTCTTCATTTTCTTCAATGCCGCCGCGTCAATAAAGTTTCTGGACAAATCGCTGAGAGGACAATGCAGGGACAGAAAATCACTTTCTGCCAAAAGAGTATCTTTATCCACTTGAGGATAGTCTGTGCATCCGCTTTTGCCTGTGATGGAATGGAAAATCACTTTGCATCCGAAAGCTTCTGCCATCTTGGCAACCCTTCTTCCGATATTTCCCATGCCTACGATGCCCCAGGTCTTGCCTTCCAACTCATAGAAAGGCAGATCAAAATTGGAGAATCTGTCTTGCGCACTGTATGCACCGCTTTTTACATAATTATCGTAGTGGATTAATTTTTGACTTAATGCCAAAGCCAGCGCAAAGGTGTGCTGTGCCACCATGCCTGTGCAGTAATCCACCACATTGCGCACCTGAATGCCTCTGGATTTGCAATATGCCAAATCGCAGTTATCATAGCCTGTGGCAAATTCGCAAATCAACTTCACATTAGGTGCATCTTTCAAGGTCTCCTCATTCAAAGGGGATTTGTTGGCGATGACAATGTCCGCATCTTTTACCCGCTCTTTGACTTCCTCTACAGTCACGGTGTTGCGATAAATGGTTACCTCGCCAAAATCGCTGATACAGTCCACGGACACATCCGTTCCCACGCTGTTTCTCTCCAAGATAACAATTTTCATAAGTATTTCCCCTTAGTTCAAACGAGCCATCAAAGCCTCTCTCTGGGCCTCATAACCGGGCTTTCCAAGCAACGCGAACATATTCTTCTTGTAGCTCTCTACACCGGGTTGATCAAAAGGATTAACACCCAGCAGGTATCCGCTGACACCACATGCAAACTCAAAGAAATAGAACAATTCTCCCAGGTAGAACTCGTCCACTTCGGGAATATTGATCACGAAGTTAGGCACCTGACCATCGGTATGTGCCAGAATGGTTCCGTTCATAGCACTCTTATTGACAAAATCAACCGTTTGACCTGCCAAATAGTTCAAGCCATCCAAATCCACGGGCTCCTTGCCAATGATTAACTCTTCTCTGGAAGTTTCCACATTCAAAACCGTTTCAAACAAGATTCTTGCGCCGTCCTGAATGAACTGTCCCATGGAGTGCAAATCGGTGGTCAAATCCACGCTGGCAGGGAACAGACCCTTCTGGTCCTTACCCTCGCTCTCGCCGTACAACTGCTTCCACCACTCAGAAATATAATGCAATGCGGGCTCATAGTTGGCCATGATTTCCACACTTTTGCCCTTGCGCAGCATAATGTTACGAAGCGCTGCGTACTGCAATGCATCGTTATTTTCAAACTCATTTTCCAGCGCACGTGCTCTTGCACTTGCGGCACCAGCCATCAATTTATCGATATCGGCTCCGCTGACTGCGATGGGCAACAAACCTACTGCTGTCAACACAGAGAAACGGCCTCCTACATCATCGGGCACAACGAAGGTCTGATAGCCTTCCTCATCTGCCAAATTCTTCAGACTTCCTCTGGCCTTGTCGGTGGTGGCATAAATTCTCTTTGCCGCCGCTTCCTTACCATACTTTTTCTCTAACAATTCCTTAAACACACGGAATGCAATGGCAGGCTCTGTGGTAGTACCGGACTTGGAAATCATATTGATAGAAAAATCTCTGTCCCCTACCACATCCATCAGATGCTTTAAATAGGTAGAACTGATGGAATTACCGCAGAAATAAATCTCCGGTGTCTTGCGTTTATCCTTGCCCAGCATATTATAGAAGCTATGTCCCAAAAACTCGATGGCCGCTCTGGCACCCAGGTAGGAACCACCGATACCAATGACCAACAATACTTCAGAATCGTTCTGAATCTGCTTTGCAGCCTCTTTGATTCTTGCGAACTCCTCTTTGTCATAATTTACGGGTAAATCTATCCAGCCAAGGAAATCATTTCCGGCACCGGTTTTTGACACCAGCACTTCCTTCGCGTCCATAGTCAGCTTCTTCATGTATCCGATTTCTTCCTGGGAAACAAAAGAAGATGCCTTGCCATAATCAAATGTAATCTGTTTACTCATGCTATCCTCTCATTCCGCGACAAATCTCGCTTTTATTTTCTTTACCATAGTAGCAAATTTGCCGTCTAAATTCAAGCCAAAAGATGTTGTGTGGTGTCTTCTCCGTACAACATTTCAATATCCTTTTTCGACCCTTCTGTCCGGGGCAAAAAATAATTCTCTAAATAATCCACCAGATTCACTTTCAGAATCTGCTGCTTCCGCTTAACATCCACCAAAGAAGAGATGTTAAAATACAGATACAACCCGAAAAATGCAACGATATAAAAAGGTAGGATTCTTCCGGCCGCCTGCCCCTGACGGATGCAGCTGTAAATAGATAGTCCTGCACAAAATACGGACAACATCATACTTTGGTCTGCCATTCTCCCCAGAGTGGAAAACGCCAATTTACCTACTCTCAACCGGTTCATAAAACGCTCTACAAACACGGACACATTGGGCATGCTACTGCGGCCATAGCAGTAATTGGCATATTTCTGCTTGCATTGTTTCAACGGTTTATTCTCTGTGATTGCCATATTTTCGGATTCATTGATCATATTTTGATAAAGAAATCCCAGAAACACTTTTGCAAAAAAGGCAAAAAACATACTGCCAAACATAAGAATGGATAGGAACCATTTTTCATAAAATATTTCAAACACTGTGCACCCCTTTTCCACCCGACAAAATTTCAGGTTAACAAATTGTTATATTCCAAGTATAACTTAAAAATTCCACCTTAAACAGATTTTTTCATCGTATTATTTTGCGTGTTTTCTACATGTTTCGCCATATACATAGCGCAAATATTTTCTCACGCATAAAGGGAATATTTGTCGCAAACACCACGGAAATATCTGTCACTGCACATTGCAGTTTTCACGCATATCTGTTAAAATGAAGCAAACCCTATGAGTGAAAAGGAGATTGAAATGGATTCATTATCATATAGAACACAGGGAACCTGTTCCCGACAAATCAATATTGAATTAAAAGAAGGTCTGATTGATTCCGTAGAATTTATCGGTGGTTGCAACGGCAACCTGCAGGGAATCAGCGCACTGGTGAAGGGTATGACACCCCAAGAAGCCATTTCCAAAATCAAAGGCATCCGCTGTGGTATGAAATCCACCTCTTGCCCCGATCAGTTGGCAAAAGCATTAGAAAAAATGATTTAATTTCCTGCTTACACGCAGGTGGGAGTTTTGACATGAAAAAAATCGTACTCACCGGTGGCGGTACCGCCGGCCACGTGACACCCAATATCGCCCTGCTACCCTCTCTGAAGGAAGCGGGATACGAAGTGGTATATATGGGTTCCTATGATGGCATAGAAAAAAAACTGATTGCTGATTTTGATATCCCCTACGTGGGAATTTCCACCGGCAAATTCAGACGGTATCTGGATCCCAAGAATTTCACGGACCCTTTCCGGGTCATCAAAGGCTATGCAGAGGCAAAGAAATATTTGAAGACCTATCGGCCGGATGTGGTATTTTCCAAAGGCGGTTTTGTCAGCGTGCCCGTAGTGCGCGCAGCGGCGGCTTTAAACATCCCCTGCATTATCCACGAATCTGATATGACACCGGGTCTGGCCAACAAACTTTGTATCCCGGTTGCACAAAAGATATGTTGTAATTTCCCGGAAACACTTGCTTTGCTACCGCAGGAAAAAGCGGTGCTGACCGGTTCTCCCATTCGCGCAGAATTGTCCCAAGGCAATAAATTAGCCGGGCTTGAGATGTGTGGATTCACTGCCAATAAACCTGTGGTTATGGTCATCGGTGGCAGTTTGGGCGCTGCAAACGTGAATAAAGCAGTGCGGGAAGCTTTGCCCCTATTACTGGAAGAATTTCAGGTGGTGCATCTGTGCGGCAAGGACAAGATGGATCCCCTGCTCTTAGACACCCCCGGATACAAACAATTCGAATATATCAAGGCTGAATTGAAGGACCTGTTTGCCATGGCAGATGTGGTCATCTCCCGTGCAGGTGCCAATGCGATCTGCGAACTTTTGGCTCTAAAAAAGCCCAACATCCTGATTCCTCTCCCCGCTGCCAGCAGTCGTGGGGACCAGATTCTCAACGCAAAATCCTTTGAGGCACAGGGATTTTCCATGGTAATTGACGAGGATAACCTGACCAAGGAGCTGTTGACGGACAAAGTAAAAGAACTGTTTGCGAACCGCAACAAGATAACAGAAACCATGGCAAACAGTGGCCAGATGGATTCTATTGAGACCATTATGGATTTAATTGTAGAAGTAAGCAAATAGAGAATTGAACACTCATAAAATCAAAAATGTCGATACCCTCTTGGATATCGACATTTTTTTCTCTTTATCTTTACTTCAAATCCTCGTCATATACCGCTCTGGAACCACCAATGAATTTCGGGCGTACTCTCGCACACACCACATGAGCGTCCCCGATTTCGCCGATGCGGATACGAACAGGCACCGCAACATCCTTCATATGCATTCCAATTAAGGTATCTCCAATGTCCATTCCTACATGGGCCTTTACATG
>CAJGCP010000042.1 GCA_904501885.1 uncultured Acetatifactor sp.
AAGAATAAACTGCAGGAACTCTACAATCAAATCAGTGCGCTGGAAACGAAACAGGATTTGTTGCAGGAAGAGATTGACGATTTGAATGCAGAAATTCTGCACATAATGACGGAGATTGGATTGAAGGAACAAAAAATTTCCGCCACCCAGGAACAAATCACTGCAAAGGAAGCGGAGATTACAGTCAAGCGGGAACAGATTGCCCAGACAGAAGCCCGCTATAACGCAGCCCGGGAAGATGAGCTGGAGCAGCGGGAAAGCATTCGCCTGAGCACCAGAGCGATGTATGAAAAGGGCACCACCTCTTATTTTGGGGCGATGCTGCAGGGCATCGGATTTGCGGATATCTTAAACCAAATGGATTATGTGGAGCGGGTCTACACTTACGAAAAAGACCGTTTGTTAGAATATCTTCGCATTCAGGAGGAAGCAACCATTCTGTGGCAGCAACTGGAGGCAGAAAAAGCGCAGTTGGAGGAAGTACAGCAGGCACTGGAAGAGGACAAGCTGAAACTGGAAGAAGAAAAAGCAAAGGCGGAGGCGCAGAAGAAGGACCTGGATGGCATGCTTGCCAAGAAAAAGAAGCAATCCGCAAACTTTGAAGCCGAGATGGCGAAAGCCAGAAAAGATGCAGAGGCGGCGGTAAAACGAATTCAGGAAGAAGAGGCGAAACTGAATTCCCTGCAGGGAGGCAATAATGCAGCCAACCAAAATTATAAGCCCTCGGAGTATAGTACTGTCATCGACAATGCCTCGGGCAGTGAGTTGGGCAAGCAGGTGGCCAGATTTGCCTGTCAGTATATCGGAAATCCTTATAAATACGCCGGGAACAGTCTTACCAATGGCATTGATTGTTCCGGATTTACCCAGCAGGTATATCTGCATTTCGGATATAGAATTTCCCGAAGTTCTTCCTCTCAAAGAAACGACGGAAGGGCCGTGGCCTACGATAAGATGGAGCCTGGCGATATTATCTGCTACGATGGACATGTGGCCATCTATATCGGCGGTGGATTGATTGTTCATGCCAGCAACAGTAAACCCTATCCCCAGGGGGGCATCAAGGTGGGGACGGCTTCGTACAGACCTTATATTACTGTGCGTAGAATTCTTCCGTAGGGAAGAAGGATTTGGACCTGATTTTAGAATGAGTGGAACGAAAATGATAGATAAAAAGAGGAATCGGTTATGAAGGTAATTATCGCAGGAGATGGTAAATTAGGTTCTTCTCTGGCCAGACAACTGTCGGCAGAGGGCAATGACATTACGATTATCGATTACAATGAGCATGTATTGGAAAATAGTGCAGAACGTTACGATGTTATGGTGGTAAATGGCAACTGTGCTTCTAAGGATGTATTGTTGCACGCAGGTGTCCAGGAGGCTGACCTGTTAATCGCGGTGGCGGCAGCGGATGAAGTGAATTTGCTTTGCTGTATGACGGCCCATGGATTAAATCCCGGGATCCATACCATTGCCCGTGTGCGTAATCCGGAATACACCCAGCAGGTATATGAGATGCGCAGTCAATTTGCGTTGTCTATGATTGTGAATCCGGAGCGTCAGGCTGCAACAGAAATTGAAAAATTATTAAAATATCCCGGATTTCTACAGAGGGATACATTTGCCAAGGGCCGCGTGGAAATCGTCGAACTGCGGGTGGAAGCGGATAGCAAACTTTGTGATGTACCTTTGAGTAATATTCAGGATATTGTGAAGTGTAAGGTGCTGGTGTGTGCCGTGCTCAGAGATGGACAGGCGATTGCTCCCGGTGGTGGATTTGTGATCCGGGAAGGGGACCGTATCTTCGTCACAGCACTCAACGATAATTTGTCCATCCTGTTAAAAAATCTGGGAATCATCACCCACAAAGCAAAGAATGTGATGATATGTGGAGGCGGCCGTATCAGTTATTATCTGGTGAAACTTTTGGAAAAGAGCGGCATGAATCTGCAGATTGTGGAAAAGGACAGAGAGCGGTGTGAGGAATTGGCGGCAATGCTCCCTGATGTGGATATCATTCATGGTGATGTGAGCAGTCAATTTCTGCTGGAAAGTCAGGGCATCAAGGATGTAGATGCATTGATTACACTGACCGGTTTAGATGAACTGAATATGATGGTGTCCCTGTTTGGGGAACACAGCGGTGTATCGCAGGTGATTACCAAGTTAGGACGTATGGATAACACGGGTGTTTTAGGTGACTTGCCCTTTGGCTCTATCGTGAATCCCGGTGAGTTGACACGCAACCGTATTGTGCGTTATGTTCGCGCTATGAACAATCAGGCGGGAGCTGCAAGGTCTATTCATCGTATCGCAGACTGCCAGATGGAGGCTATGGAATTTGTGGTGGATGCATCCACACCTCACTGCGGTGTGCCTTTGAAGGATATTAAATTGAAAAAAGGTGTGCTGATTGCTTCCATTGCAAAGGGCGTTCAGATTGACATTCCTCACGGTGGTTCCAGCTATGGTGTGGGAGACACCCTGGTGGTAGTGGCAGACAGTGGTAAGACCATATATCATTTGAATGAAATCTTTGAGTAGATGGTGAACGGATATGAATTATAGGATGATGGGAAAGTTTATCAGCAGAATCCTGATGCTGGAAGGCATCTTTATGCTCCCGGCCCTTTGCATCAGTCTCTTTCGTCAAGAGAGGATGGCAATTCAGGGTTTTGCATATAGTATAGCGTTAATTTTGGTGCTGTCGCTTTTGTTTTATTTCTACGGCAGGAAAGCAGAGCGTAAATTCTATGCCAAAGAGGGAATGGTATGCGTCAGCGCCAGTTGGATTCTTTTGAGTTTATTGGGATGCCTTCCTTTTTACATCTCGAAGGAGATTCCCCGATTTGTGGATGCATTATTTGAAACAGTGTCCGGGTTCACTACCACGGGAGCCACTATTTTACCAGCAGTGGAGGATTTATCCAGAGGTATTTTGTATTGGAGAAGCTTCAGTCACTGGATTGGCGGCATGGGCGTGCTGGTGCTGCTGTTAGCCATCACCTCCGTGGGAGGCAATGAAAACGGATTTACCATGCACCTGCTGCGTGCAGAAAGTGCCGGTCCCGATGTGGGCAAGTTGGTGCCTAAGATGAAGACCACAGCATCCATCCTCTATTGGATTTATATTGGATTGACGGTGTTGAATCTGGTCTTTTTACTGTTGGGCGGAATGCCCCTGTTTGATGCGGTATGTACTGCTTTGGGCACCGCAGGCACCGGCGGGTTCGGTATCAAAAATGATGGTTTGGCCGGGTACAGCCCCTATATTCAAAATGTCACCACCATATTTATGTTGTTATTTGGTGTGAATTTTGGTTGTTTTTATCTAGTGCTGATGAAGCGGGTAAAAGACGTATTAAGGGATGAGGAACTACGCATGTATCTGGGTATCTGTGCAGTGGCAACAGTGCTGATTGTGTGGGATTTAAGAGGTGTGTATGGCAGTTTGGGAGAGACCATCCGCCATGCCGCATTCCAGGTGTCCAGTATTATCACAACCACAGGATATGCCACCGCTGATTTCAATTTATGGCCCAATTTTTCGAAGGCCATTCTGATGACGCTTTTGGTGCTGGGTGGATGCGCCGGCAGTACGGCCGGTGGATTTAAACTTTCCCGGGCCATGTTGTTAGCCAAAAATGCCCGCAGAAGTGTGCGCCGGGTGGTGCGTCCCCAGAAGGTACAGGCAGTGCGATGCAATGGCCGCGCAGTGAGTGAGAAAGTGCTGGAAAACATCAATGCATATTTGGCAGTATATGTGTTGGTGATTGTGATTAGTTTTTTGTTGATTTCCTTGGATGGATTTTCTTATGCTACCAGTTTCACCTCAGTTTTAACTTGTGTGAACAATGTGGGGCCGGGATTGGAAATGGTGGGACCTGCAGGAAATTTCAGTCAGTTTAGTGTTTTTTCTAAACTCATTCTAACTTTGGATATGTTGGTGGGAAGATTGGAGATTTTCCCTATGTTAATTTTATTTTCCAGGTCTACCTGGAGACGGAAATAGGCGTACGAAAGAGACGTCGTGAGAGGTTTACACAATGATGAAGTGGGTGTGTAAAAATCTGTTGGTGTTGGGGATATCCATCTTGGCGGGATTTTTGCTTCTGCTGTTGGTGCATCTTCTGCCTACAGATAAAATGCGGGAAAATGTATATTGGTCCAAGGATACCATCCTGGCAGAATTTGATGACCAGCAGGTGATAGACGGGTACGAGGCTACCATGACCGGGAGTTTTACGGATTGTCTGATGCTGGAGCATGCCATTTATCGCAATGAAGAGCATTCTGCCTTGGAGCAGGCTATGAGGATGTACCGGGGGGAAAGTTGCCCTGAGGGTGGTGATGCCTGGTGGCCGGGACAGTCGCTTGTGGACTATTTGGATGGCGTGGAACAGCCTGTAGAGGCGGAATATGCCAGATATTGGCATGGCTATCTGGTGCTGTTAAAACCCCTGTTGATGATCACCTCCCTGAATGGATTGAGGATGCTGGGTGCCCTGTTGTTCCCGGCATTGCTTGGGGCAGTGCTGATGGTGTGCTGCTATCAGAGAAAGATTGGTTTGGGCATGGCGGTTGTGGCTGCACTACCATTTCTTTTCTTTGGCACCTCTTTTATGTCATTGTCCTTAAGTGTCTGTCTGTATCTTATGTTAGGCGCAGTGCTTGCAGTTCTTTTGACCGGAAAGAAAGAAAAACTTCCTATTCTATTTTTGCTGGTGGGCATTCTGACAGCCTATTTTGACTTTTTGACCTATCCGTTGATTACGCTTTGTTTCCCCCTGTGTGCGGCCTTATACGGAAGAGAGGATTCTACGAAGGCGCAATGGAAGGCGATGGCAGTCTATTCCCTGGAGTGGTGTGTGGGATACGCTGTGATGTGGGGAAGTAAGTGGATTCTGGCAGATATCTGTACCGGTGGACATACCATAAAAGATGCCTTGCAAACGGTATTTACCCGCGCGGGAAGTGCTCGGGGCGTGGGGAGAATATCCGGTTTTGCAGAGGTGTTACGATGCAATCTGGCTCCCTTTATGAATGTGGGATTTGCATTGTTTATGATGCTTTTTATTGTATGCCTGATTTGGAAATTGATGCGCCATGGCAGCGCACAACAAAACGGAGCAAAACAGTGCAATGTGAAGGCGCTGTTGTTATGTAAAATACAGAGAATGAGTGTGTTTTTCGGTGTTGCAGTAATGCCCCTTGTGTGGTGGTTTGTGATGCAGAATCACTCTCAGGAGCATTGGGCCTATACCTGCCGCAATTTCGCTATTGTGGTATTGGCTTTGGTGGCTGCTGTGTTGTAAACAAAAGAGGAGGTACCCTATGGATTATTTTCATCTTCCGGCAATCAGTTGCGTATATTCGGACAAGAAGAATCTGAATTCTTTCTCCCGGGAGGAAGAATTAATGTTAATGCAACCGGAAGCCCATTTTGAATATGAAATGATACTTGTGACCGGGGGCAGCGGAACGGCCACCATCAATCACAAGGCATATCCCATTAAGGAAAAGTCCTTGATTTTCATCAGCCCTTATGAGAAACATTATTTTCAGGTGGAAAGTGAAATCTATTGCCGCTATGTGGTGACCATGTCCAGCGATTTGATTTTGTCCAATATCAGAGATGTGGAGTTGGCGGCGATTTTTGTGCAGAGTTCCAAACGATTTCCACATGTAATCTCGCTGAGTGATCCCGCCTACAATATGATACTGCCTCTTTTTGAGAGGTTGGAGAGGGAGAACCGGCAGAAAGATGCCTTTTATGTGTCCAGAAGTGCCTCTATTGTAGTGGCCATCCTGATTGACCTGTATCGGACCCATCCGGAGGTATTTCAAGGAAAGATTACACAAGCATCCCTGGCGGTGATCAACGCCCAGAAATATATCAATGAGCACTTCCACGAAAGGATTTCCCTGGAGGTGCTGGCTTCGCAAAATTTTATCAGTAGCCATGGTTTGTCATTGGCCTTTAAGGAGTGCGTGGGAATTTCTTTCAAAGAGTATTTGATTGGAATCCGTATATTGGAAGCGAAGAAGATGCTGGTGACCACCCATATGTCTGTAGAGGAAATCGCGGGTGCAGTGGGATATATGAATGTGAACAACTTTGTTCAAATATTTAAAAAGAAGGAAGATATCACCCCCTTGCAGTACCGCAAAAAGTTTTCTGCGCTGTAAAGCGGCAGTTCGAAGGGGCGGTTGAATTTGCGATTAGGTACAGAAATATATATTTTTATTAGGATAAGGTAATTCACAGAAAATCGTTAAAATGTTATGCTAAAACAAATGCCAGAAAGGATTACATAAAAATGCACGAAAGATTCAGTTATAAAAGTTTAGAGGATATCAGACAAAAGGAGGCTGAACTTGGGATTTCGCTTCCCTTTGCTGACAAAACAGACATTTTGTCCACCCCTCTGAAGATAAATAATATTACATTGCCCAATCGTCTGGGTATCGCTCCCATGGAAGGGGCGGATTCCCTGCCCGACGGTGCACCCTCAGAATTCACCTATCGTCGATACATTAAGGATGCTGTGGGCGGCAGTGCAGTGATTTGGTTTGAAGCAATCTCTATTGTGGAAGAGGCACGTTCCTCTAAGACCCAGTTGCTTTTGACCAAGGACAATGTAGACGAATACAAGAAACTGACGGATGCAGTGAAGAAAGCCGGTATGGAGGCAAATGGCTTTGAGCCCTATCTTATCATGCAGGCAAACCACAGTGGCAGATATTCTAACCCTGACAACAAACCCGCACCTTTGATTGCGTATCGTCATCCTGAATTGGAACAGTTCCGTGCGGCTGATGATTCCTGTATTGTTTCCGATGATTATTTGAAGGGTTTGGAAGAAAAATACGGCGAAGCCACCAAATTGGCCAAGGAAGCAGGTTTTGATGCAGTGGACATTAAGTCCTGCCATGGATATCTGTTTGTAGAGCTTTTGTCCGCATACAACCGTCCCGGTATGTATGGTGGCAGCTACGAGAATCGTACCCGTATGCTGAAAAACTGCGTTACCGCAGCGAAGGCATATGAGGATGCAAACTTTGCAGTGACTTGCCGTCTGGGCATCTACGATGGCTATGCATATCCCTATGGTTTCGGTGTATCTCCCGAAGGTGGTGTGGAGCCTGATTTTACAGAGCCCATCAAATTGGTACAGGAGTTAAACAGAGACTTCGGTATGCAGATGATCGACATTACCATGGGTAACCCCTATGCAACCACGCATGTAACCAGACCTTATGACAATGGAAAATACATTCCCGACGAGCATCCCTTTATTGGCCTTGACCGTATGGTGAAAGGCATCAGCGCCATCAAGAAGGCTGTGCCTGAAATGGTGGTCTTTGGCTCAGCACCTACCTATTTAAGAGAGTATTCTGATTTGTTATGTGCAGGTATGGTAGAGCAGGGATTGTGTGATGGTATGCTGTTCGGCAGAATGTCCTTTGCAAATCCTGATTTTGCAAACGACATCGTGAAAAACGGCAGAATCAATCCTGCGAAGGTGTGTCTCACCTGTGGTATGTGTGGCGACCTGATCCGTGCTCACAAGCCCACCGGATGTGTGATCAGAGACAGAGAGACCTTCATGCCTTTTTACCAGGAGTTCATGGAGACCAAGAAGGATCTGCCTAAGAACTTCCGTGGCTAATATCAGAGGATGATGTGAGGATTTGACATGAAAAAAACAGCGATTATTACAGGTGGTAGCCGGGGCATCGGCTTGGCCATTGCTGAAAAATTAGGATTGGACGGCTGTCAGGTGGTGATTTTCTCCACCGGCGGTCAGGAAAAATATAAGGAAACCCTTGAGAATTTGACCAATCAGGGAATCACCTGGCATTTTGTGCAGGGTTCCATCGATTCTGCAGCAGACAGAGAAAAATTGGTGCGGGAGACGGTAGAAACATTTGGCAGAATTGATATTTTGGTGAACAACGCCGGTGTTGCTCCCCTGCAGAGAAATGACCTGCTTCAAATGACTGAAGAGAGCTACGACAGAGTGATGGGTATCAACACCAAGGGAACCTTGTTCCTGACCCAGATGGTTGCCAATCAGATGATTGCCCAGGAGAAGGTGTTTGACTTGAAGGGACATATCGTAAATGTGGGTTCCTGTTCCGCGGAAGTATCCTCTGTGTCCCGTGGGGAGTATTGCATTTCTAAGGCCGCAGTATCCATGATCACCACGCTGTTTGCAGACCGTTTGGCAGCGGAGGGCATCATTGTCAACGAGGTGCGCCCCGGTGTCATTGCCACCGATATGACCAGTACAGTGACAGGAAAATATGACGCCTTGATCGCTCAGGGTGTATTCCCTATCGCCAGATGGGGTACCGGTGCAGATGTGGCAAATATGGTCAGCTTTTTCTGCTCCGACCAGGTGGCATATACCACCGGCAATTATGTGGATGTAGATGGTGGTTTCCATATCAAAAAATTGTAAACAGAAGTGCACGCGATGAAGCAGGGCACAGGAAGTAATACAACATCTTTTACAGGATGGGACGAACATGAGATTTGAAGAAAAATATATCGAAAATTTAGTGATTGGCACCGGCGCGGCAGGGTTCGCGGCGGCCATTCGTCTTTTTCAGAACAAAGAGAGCGATGTAGCCATCATCACAGAAAACAGAACCTCGGGTACTTCCCGCAATACCGGATCCGATAAGCAGACCTATTACAAACTTTCTCTTTCCGGAGGGGATATGGATTCGGTGGAAGCCATGGCAGAGGATTTGTTCTCCGGCGGTTGCGTGGATGGCGAGATTTCTTTGTGTGAAGCGGCCTTGTCGCCCAGAGGGTTTTATCATTTGGTGGAACTGGGTGTTCCTTTCCCCTGCAATGAATTCAACGAATACATGGGCTATAAGACAGATCACGACAGGGGAAGACGGGCCACCAGTGCAGGTCCTTATACTTCCAAAATGATGACCCAGTGTTTGGAAAAACGGGTAGAGGAACTGCAGATTCCTGTCATAGAGTATTATCAGTTAATTCAGTATTTGGTGGAAGATAACGAAATCAGGGGCGCAGTGTTTGTCAGCACCAAGGCTGAAGTAGACAGTCCGTACCTGATTGTATGGTGTAGGAATATCATTATGGCCACCGGAGGTCCGGCGGGCATCTATCACGACAGTGTATTTCCTTATTCCCAATTTGGTGCAACGGGCGTGGCATTCATGGCAGGCGCCAAGGGTAGAAACCTGACCGAGTGGCAGTTTGGTATGGCTTCTGTGAAGCCCAGATGGAATGTCAGTGGTACCTATATGCAGGTATTGCCGAAGTTTGTTTCCACAGAAGCGGACGGTAGCGACGAAAAGGAATTTTTGATCGAATATTTTGAGGACGCCTCCCAGATGCTGTCCCACGTATTTATGAAGGGATATCAGTGGCCCTTTGATGTAAATAAGATTTTTGGTGGTTCTTCCATCATCGATATTCTGGTATATCAGGAGACCATTTTGAAAGGCCGTAAGGTGTACCTGGATTTCAGAAGCAATCCCGGTGATGGTGAAGTGGATTTCGAGAGTTTGTCCGAAGAAGCATATACCTATTTGAAGAAAGCGGGTGCGTTGTTTGGTACCCCTATTGAGAGATTGCAGCTGATGAATCAGCCTGCCATCAATTTTTACCTGGATCATGGTGTGAATTTGCATACAGACCGACTGGAGATTGCCATCTGCGCCCAGCATAACAACGGCGGTTTGGCTACCGATGCCCATTGGGAGAGTTCCATTCGGGGATTGTTTGGCGCCGGTGAGGTTTGTGGTACCCATGGTGTCACCAGACCCGGCGGAAGCGCACTTAATTCCGGCCAGGTGGGGGCTATCCGCAGTGCGGAGAGCATTCATATCAGAAAACTGCATGATACAGAAGAAGTTGTATGTTCTGTCGGCGAATGCGGTGGTGTAGTTGCCAAGGGCGATCGTGACATATGCGAAACCGGCTTTTACACAGAAGCCACCAAGTCAGTTATGAGAGCAAAGGCGGAGGAGTATATCCGCTTTATTGAAAGCGCTGACGGCACCTCCAATGTGAACGACATCAAAGAAGAGACCACAAGGAAAATGAGTGCCATTGGTGGTATTATCCGCAATGCGGATGAGATTCAAAGTGGCTTGGAGTTTATCGAAGGATTGCTTCGCGGATTTGCGAATACGGTGAAGAAACCCAACGAACAGAACCTGTTCCACTATTATAGATTGCATCAAATGCTGTACTGTCAGAAAGTATATTTGACAGCAATGTTAGACTATGCCAAGAAGGGCGTGGGCAGCAGAGGTTCTGCACTGTACACCAATCCCTTGGGAGAGAAACCCCTGGATGTTTTGGCGGATTCCTTCCGTTGTGTGTTGGACGCGTCCAAACACAATCATCTGACCCAGGAGGTTTCCTGCGAAGGCGAGGAGATTGGCTTTGATTGGCGAGAGGTAAGACCTCTGCCGGAGAGAGATGATTTCTTCGAAAATCAGTGGAGACTGTATCGGGAGAGAAGAAAGATTTAACGGTAAAGGTGCACGGTACAGGGTCAAGATTCGTGTAGTCATATTGCATTCAGTTCCCTCATACAATGGTAAAAAGCATGTGTGAGGGACTTTTTTTGAAGGAATACATTGAAGAGCGTGCCTTAGGTATCGCCAATTATATTATTGAACACAACGCCACGGTGAGACAGACCGCCAAAGCCTTTGGGGTGAGTAAGAGTACGGTACATAAAGACGTCACGGACCGCCTGCCGGGCCTGAATGGGACTTTGGCTGCAGAGGCCAGAAAGATTTTGGAGTACAATAAATCAGAGCGCCATATTAGAGGTGGCTTGGCGACCAAAGAGAAGTATTTGCAATTGCATAAATAAGAATTGAAGAGTCCGCAAGCGGGCTCTTTGTTGTTGTCTTCTGACACATTTTGTCTGTTTGTTGCATGAAATGTGCCTATTTTTAACAAAACAGTGGATGACATTACCGAACGAATGTGGTAGAATGTATCGTGGAATAGGATTTCCAATATTGATAAAGTGTGAAAAGGAGAATATCAATATGTCTATGACATTGGATCAGATTAAGGACAAGTTGGCCACCTATGGTCAGGAACATGTTTTAAAGTACTATGAGGAGTTAGATGCAGAAGGAAAGAAAGCGTTGCTTGCGCAGATTGAAGCTACGGACATGAGCATTCTGGATGCATGTAAAAATAAGGAGGCGTTGACACAGAAGGGTGAGATTTCTCCCCTGGCTGCAATGCAGATTCCTGAGATTGAGGCAAATCGTGAGAGTTTTACAGCTACCGGTATCAAAGCCATTCAGGAGGGCAAGGTGGCAGCAGTGCTTTTGGCAGGTGGTATGGGAACCCGTCTTGGCTCTGACAATCCCAAGGGTATGTACAATGTAGGTCTTACCAGAGAACTATACATATTTGAGTGTCTTGTAAACAATATGTTAGATGTGGTTCGCCAGGCAGATGCATGGTTCCATTTATTTGTTATGACCAGTGATAAAAACCATGAAGCAACCGTGAACTTCCTGACCGAGCATAATTTCTTTGGCTACAAGGCAGAATATGTGCATTTCTTCCAGCAGGAGATGGCAGCGGCTACTGATTACAACGGCAAGATTTATTTGGAAGAGAAGGGTAAGCTTTCTACTTCTCCCAATGGTAATGGTGGTTGGTTTGTATCTCTTGTAAATTCCGGTATGTTGGATGTGATCAAGGAAGCCGGCATCGAGTGGTTGAATGCCTTTGCAGTAGACAATGTATTGCAGAGAATTGCAGATCCCTGTTTCATCGGCGCTACCATTCAGAAGGAGTGTGTAGTAGGCGCTAAGGTAGTTAAGAAGAACGCACCTGACGAAAAGGTAGGCGTTATCTGCTTAGAGGATGGCAGACCTTCCATCGTAGAGTACTACGAGTTGACAGAGGAATTGATGACAGCGAAGGATGCCAATGGCGATCCTGCATATTACTTTGGTGTAATTTTGAACTACTTGTTCAATGTAGAAGAGTTGGAACTGATTTGGAAAAAGAATCTGCCTCTGCACATCGTAGAGAAGAAAATTCCATATCTGAACGAAGCAGGCGAACTTGTGAAGCCTGAAGAACCCAACGGCTACAAATTTGAAAGTCTGATTTTGGATATGATTCATCAGATGTCCAGCTGCTTGCCTTTTGAGGTGGCCCGTGAAAGAGAATTTGCCCCCATTAAGAATAAGACCGGTATTGACTCTGTGGAAAGCGCAAGAGCGCTTCTGCAGCAGAATGGTGTGACTTTGTAAGATTTGAGTTCACAGCAGGAATATCGATTGAGTCATCAATTGGAGGATAAAAAAATGAAGAAAATTTTAGTTACCGGCGGTGCCGGGTATATCGGTAGCCACACGGTTGTGGAATTGCAGGAAGCGGGTTATGATGTCGTAGTGCTTGACAATCTGAGCAATTCCAGCGAAAAGAGTCTGGAGAGAGTGAAAGCCATTACAGGTAAGGATGTTCCTTTTTATAAGGCTGACATTTTGGACAGAGAAGCTTTAGAAGAGATTTTTTCCAAGGAAGAAATCGGTGCGGTCATTCACTTTGCAGGCCTAAAGGCAGTAGGCGAATCCGTGGCAAAGCCTTGGGAGTATTATGAGAATAATATTGCGGGTACATTGACTTTGGTGGATGTGATGAGAAAGCATGGCGTGAAGAATATCATCTTCTCTTCCAGTGCAACCATTTACGGAACCCCTGCCATCGTTCCCATTACAGAGGCTTGTCCTAAGGGACAGTGCACCAATCCCTATGGCTGGACCAAGTCCATGCTGGAGCAGATTTTGTCTGACATCCAGAAGGCTGACCAGGAGTGGAACGTGATTTTGCTACGTTATTTCAATCCCATTGGCGCTCACAAGAGTGGCACCATGGGTGAGAATCCCAATGGTATTCCCAACAACCTGATGCCTTATATCACACAGGTGGCTGTGGGAAAATTGGAGA
>CAJGCP010000043.1 GCA_904501885.1 uncultured Acetatifactor sp.
AATGCGTTATAATTGGTGGAGTTATGGAACAACTCATAATGCTAATGATTTAATAGCAGGAATAGTATTCGCTTATAGCAACCAATCTAATACTGTAACAACAGGAACTTTAGTAGATTTTAGTTGCGTTGATAATAATAAATATAGATTCCAATTACAATGTGCCTACAACAACAACAACCTTTATTTTCGTAGACAAAATGGAGATTCGGGTGTTGGAAGATGGGCAGATTGGAAAGAAATAGTACATGATGGGAATATAACACATTACTGTGATTTAAACAGTGTCCCACTTGCTACAGCCGGTGGGTTAGGTGTTGTCAGTGGCGATGGTACTCATTCAGCAGTTAAAATTGCTACACTAACATATGACACACAATATACTGATGGACCGATAATATTTGAAATTTCACAACGTATTTATAAGTTTTCTACAATACAATTAAGTATAGGTGGCTCAGTAGGAGCTAAAGAAGTTATATATTTTACAACAGACAATGAAAATCCATATTATATCTATAACGTAGACGGAACTACTTTTGAATTATATGCAGATATGGATTATGAGTGGGGTGGAATCGCATTACATAGAATAAGTGGTTACAAATACAGCAGTCATATTGTTACAGTAAATATGGAGAAAGTATCGTCTATTCCAAGCGGTGCGGTACAATGTACTTACGGAGGAAATGTTAATTATGCTAATACCGCAGGAGCCTTAACTTCTTACGGTACAATAACAAGCGGTAACACCCAAGCAGTAACAGGCGGTGAGGTTTACAACAAGATAAGAGCAATCTGTGCAACAATGATAACTGTTCGCCAACTATATTTTTGTTCGATTTCATCAAACCCTACTTCTGATGGTGTGACTTTTACTTTGGGAAATTCTGGAACAGATAACAAAGGGGCAGTATTCAGTATTCCTGCTGGATTTAATGTTGATATAACCACTAATTTTACCAATACATCAAACCGTTACTGCCAATTTGGCACTTGCCAAAAAACTGCAACTTTGCCTACCGTTCAATCAGCAGGAACAGGGCGAGGTAATTATTCAACACGTGATAGCAACGGTACATCAACTTGTTATGTGGAATATTGGAAAGACCTTGAATATTATGACTTTTTCTTTGGATTCAACGGCAGTAGTTATGGAACGGTAACCATTAAGTTAGTACCAATAAACATTTAATAAAAAGGAGGATATACAAATGAAACTTACAAATCAACAGATTATCAACTTATCAAACGCACTTACACCCTTTATGCAAAAAGACATGCCATATCGGACGGCGTTGCGTATGTCGAAGAACGCAAAGAATATATCTGACAAGATAAGCGACTTCGCAAAAGATGAGCAGGAGCTCATAAAGAAGTATGCAGTCTGCGATGAGGATGGAGAGCCGATATTTACAGACGGCCGTTTTGACATAACAAAAGGCAAGGAAGAGGACTTTGCACAAGACCGTAGAACGCTTTTTGATTTAGAAATTGATGTTGATATATATCCTATTGCGGAAAATGAGTTAGAGGACATCACATTGACGCCAGAGCAGGCGTTAGCAATCGAGCCTATAATGGAGGTGGTAGAATGAAAAGAAAGCTAACATCAAGAAAACTGTGGATGAGCATTGCATCTTTCACAACAATGCTCTTGATTTACTTCGGAGCAAGTAACACAAAAGCCGAACAAGTGGCAGCGTTAATCATGGCAGGTGCATCTGTCATTGGGTATGTTGTTGGTGAGGGATTAGCTGATAGTAGTACGGAGGATAAACATGATACCAAGTGAAATTATTGTAGCGGGAATATCGCTTATTGGCACATTCGCAGGTTCTTATTCAGGTATGCGCCTTATGTCATACAGAATAGAACAGTTAGAAAAGCGTGTGGACAAGCACAATCAAGTGATTGAGCGCACTTATAAGTTGGAAGAGGATAGTGCAGTATTGCACGAAAAAATAAGTGTTGCCAATCACAGAATAGACGATTTAGAGAGGAGAAAAGACGATGGCAAGTAATAAGTTCGCATGGGCGAGTATCGGAGAAAACGGACACGCAACAGGGGGTAAGCGTGGTGACCAGACAGGGCGTGAGGTTAAAGTTGGAGATTATTACAACTTCGGGCAAGATTGTGTGATCAGATTTAAGGACAGGAGCATTGCGAAAAAAGCAGGGCAGATTGCGAGATTTATCGCCAATGATGATAGTTGTGGGTACAATCAGGACGATAGGATAAGCCTTTATTGTGATTGTCAGGATTTGGATTGGGATTTTTCAAAGATAAAAAAAGCCATGAAAAAAGGCACGTTCCCAAAGTGCAATACAGACTGTTCTGCATTTGTGTCTACAGTCATAAACATCGCCTATGGGCGCAAGATGGTAGGATGCTTCACAACATCTACAATGTATGATAACACGGTAAAGAAGTACCCTAAACAGTTTGAAAAGATTAGTGTCACAAAAGCCAAAGAACAATGGCGCAAGGGTGATATGCCATTGAAGGCTGGTAAGCATGTTATTATAAATGTTTAGTTGACAAAAGCGAAAAAAAATCATATCATGGATAAAATATAAATCTTACTACACCATTATTACACCATTTAGGGGGTAATAATCCTCTAAACGAGCAAAAGTGGTAGTAAAGATAAATTAATTTAATCCGTATTTTTTGAAACATTGAAAAGTGAGTAATAGAGCCAAACCTTAATGAATATATGGGTTTGGCTTTTTTGTGAGATTTTTTGAAATCATATAAAACAATCTGTACTACACCATTATTACACCATTACTACACCATCACCTCGTTTTTTTCTAATAAAAAAAGGGCGATTATTTCGCCCTCAATAAATAAATCTTTGCATCTCGTCATAGAGCACTTCATCCGATATGTGAGTATAGACCTTAAGAGTCACAGAATCGAGCTGATGCCCCACTATCTTCTTCACGTAAACATCATCAAGTTTTAATTCTTTCGCTCTCGATACAAATGTATGCCTTGTGTCATGTGGTCGGTGCTGGGTGAGCCGATCAGCATTAGTGGCAAAAAAAGGCTTCCAATGGCGCTCCATCAAATTGCTATATTTAAACCTTTTCCCTCTTGGAGTTTCAAAAAGAAATTGATTGTTTATGCTCTTGTTCCTGTTGATGATAGGCCTTATTTGTTCGTGTATTGGAACGTGACGGATTCCGGCATTAGTCTTAGATTTAGTAATGTCGATATAATCGTCATAAATATTTGATAACTCTATGTTTAACGCTTCATCAATTCTCGTTCCGGTATAGAGCAGGAACAGAGCAATGGCAGCAGTGCATTCTTCTTGTTGCTCCCACAACACATCAATTTCTTTCTTTGAAAACGGAACTCTTTCAATCACAGGCGCAGATTTTTCAAATGTTAAAAACTTAGCGTAATCCCTGTCGCATATATCGTTTTGAATTGCATAAGAAAATGCTCCGCTAAGGATTATTTTATAAAATCGAAGAGTTTTATCTGTTAAGCCAGTATCATTAAAGAACTCTTGTAAGATCCCGGTCTTTAATTCCGCTATTGGATAATTGTGAAATCTTTCCATTTTCTCAAAATATTTGTCATATTTGGAAGCCGTAGTTTGAGATATCCTCTTGTGGTGAGTCTCTGCCCATTTATCATAACAGAACTTCAACGTGATTTTCTTTTTATCCAAATCCCAAGGCTTGTTATTGTATTCGGCTAATGCTTCAAGTGCGTCTTTCCTTGTCCTGTAATAACCAATAGTCTTTACTTTTCGTTTAGCTTTGTCCCCTACAAGCTCCCATCCAACAGTCTTTTTAACAACCCACGGATTCCGTAAATTTTGTTTTAATTTATAAACAGACCCATATCCATTTGGCAATCTCATAAATTCCCCCTTGACAGAATAAACCCAATAGTTTACTCTGTAAATGAAAGCTGTTTCCTATTTTTGCAAATGTGCTTTCAACAATTATATAGCGATTCGGTGGAAGAGGTGCTGATTGACTCACAGTACCTCTTTTGCTTTTATTTATTATGAATTTCAACGTGAATATCAGGAGCATCTGCCTTTTCCGCTCTCTTTAATACGGTCTGTATAAAATCAGAACATATCTGTTTTTCTTTTTTTGACAATTTAGAATATTCAGCTATAATTGCAGCTGAAATATTGTCGAGATCAAATTCATTCTTTATCTTTTCCAATTCATGGTCAGAATTTATCAGAACATAGTCAGGCGATTTCGAAATCGAGTTCTCTTTTATTCCGTAAAAATCCAAAATAAGGTTGACAACCGGAGTTGTCGGGGTTCTTTTTCCGGATGACCACAGAGACACAGACGATTCGCTAACGCCGATATCCCTTGCAATCTCGCTGTTTTTTATCCCTTTTTCGTGCAACACATTAATTATATCAACGATATTTCCATTACTCATTTTAATTCCCTCCTTTTTATAAGAATAACATATTTTTTTACAATGTCAAGAAAAAACAAAAAATAACTTGACATAATAAATATAATACTTTACAATGTAAATGAAGTGAGCAAAATGGAGGTGAAAAAAATGACGGAATTAGAATTGGCACAACAGCTGGCATTTGAGAGCTGCACAAAAGAGCAAAAGACCTTAGTATATGGATTTATTCAGGGTTTAAAGGCAGCGAAGGAGGTTAAGCCAAATGGACAAAATGAGAAAAAAGACAAAAGAAGTGGCGGAAATGATGGGTGTCACGCCAATGGCATTAAGGCTGATGGCACGACAAAACAAAATTCCCGGCGCGATCGCATATAAGGGGAACGGCGAAAGATGGGTGTATAAATACAATGTCGCATTGATAGAGCGGTATATGAGGGGGGAGACGTCATGGACGAATTAGACAGAGCAGGAGTGAGCATTTTAATTTTTGCTATTTGCATTTTTTCAATATCATTTTTTTTGGAAAAACACAAAACCGTTGCAGACGCTCCTAAAAGCGAAGAAAAACGTGTGGTAAATACTTCACTCCCAACGGAGACTCCGAAAGAGCAGAAGAAAAAGAAAACAAAAAAGAACCTTATAACTGTAAAATTGACCGCTTACTGTCCTTGTCATGAGTGCTCAGGTAAGTGGGGGCACGCCACAAGCACAGGTGTTAGAGCGACAGAGGGGCGAACGGTAGCGGTTGATCCACAATATATCCCTTACGGCACATATCTACGCATTGATGGGAAAGTTTACAAGGCGGAGGATTGCGGGAGCGCTGTTAAAGGGCATCACGTTGATGTTTTTTTTGAGAACCACGATTCCGTAACAAAATTTGGAACAAAAAAGAAAAAAATCGAGATATTGGACGTGATATTAGATGAGGAATAAAGATATCTACGGACGTTGGACTTCTTCGGCTATCGGTTATTGTAATTTCAAAATTCATCCCGGGGTGATTACCCCTTTTATTATCAAGCGGAAAAAATGCGCAAACTGTAAGCATTTTCAACCTTTTTCAAATTTCAAACAAAAAAATAAATATAAAAACAAAGGAGGTAAAAATGGTGGTCAAATATTCGGATATCGAAAAAGCTAATAAATCCATCAACTCCATGGATATCAAGGGTAAACAATACGCCATGGTGCATGAACGCATAAGGGCGTTCAGAATGATATATCCACAAGGATTTGTCATAACAAAAATTCTCTTCGATGATGGGGAGATTGTGAAATTTTACGCAGAAGTTGGCTGTGAGGATGAGGGCGTTCGCATTGTACTTGGTACCGGTCACGCATACGAAGTCAAGAATTCCTCTTTTATAAATCGAACATCTTATATTGAAAATGCTGAAACATCGGCGGTCGGTAGAGCATTGGCGATGGCAGGGTTCGGTGTTGATACGTCTATCGCATCAGCTGATGAGGTGTCAAATGCGATAAAACTTCAGGGCGAAAAAATTAATGCAGAGCAGATAGAGATTATAAAAAAGGTATATCAGGGCGATAAATGGGATAAACTTTTAAAAAATCAAAATCTGAAAAAGATTGAAGATATGCCATTTGTCAACGCTCAAAGCCTTATAAATAAACTAAAACAAGGAGGTAAGATATGAATCATGTATGTTTAATGGGTAGGTTAATCAAGAATCCCGAGAGAAAAGACACAATGAATACAACCTATGCAAGATATACGCTTGCAGTTCCTCGTTCTAATGGAAAAGACGGACAGGAACAGACGGATTTTATTGATTGCGTTTGTTTCGAAAAAAACGCAATCTTTGCATCAAAATACTTGAATAAAGGACAAAAGATATTGATAGAGGGCAGAATCCAAACGAGCACGTATGAACAGAATGGAGTCAAGAAGAAGTCTGTATCCGTCATCGTAGACCGACACCATTTTTGTGAAAAGAAAAATAACAATTCAGACACAACAGCTGCTCCCCAAAGACCGACTGCTGCCACTGGCGATGATGGATTCATGACTATTGACGAGTCGGCAATCTCAGAGGATTTACCATTTCCTGTTTAATAAAAGCAGAAATCCCTCTTAAGCTGCCCAGCCTAAACGAATATATCCGGGCGTGCAGAGCTAATAAGTATGTAGGCGCACAATTCAAGAAAAAGATTGAAAGAGATATATCGTGGTACTTGGTAGACGTTCCAAAGCTTAAGAGGGTGACAATCCACTTTCATTGGACAGAAGAAAATAAGAGAAGAGACTTGGACAACGTGGCGTTTGCAAAAAAATTCATTCTTGACGCCCTTGTAAGTCTCGGCAAGCTTGAGAACGACAACAGAAAAAACGTATGCGGATTTACTGATACTTTCGGTTATGGGGAGCACGCAAGCGTTTATTTGGAGATTCATGAGCAGGAGGTGGAGGATGATTCATAGAGAGAAAAAAGATGACAATTTCACGATTATTCCAAATTCTTTAATAAAAAACAGAAATATATCTGCTGCCGCTAAAGGTCTAATGGTTATGATACTCGCTCTCCCTGATGATTGGGATTTCAACATGCAAGGACTTGTATACATAAGTGGAATGTCGATGTATTCGCTTAAAAAAATTGTAAAGGAATTGGAAACAAAAGGGTATATAAAAAGACGTAAAGTCCACAAAGGCGGAACATTTGTATGGGAATATCTTATTTATGAAAATCAATCGATAGAAAATCAATCGATAGAAAATCAATCGATTGAAAATCAATCGATAGAAAATCAATCGATAGAAAATCAATCGATTGAAAATAGTGCGATATATAAAGAACTAAATAAACAAAGAACTAATATACAAAGTACTAATATATTAATTACTGATAGAGTAGGGGAAAAACGCAAGCGTTTTACACCACCAACAAAAGAAGAGGTGGCTGACTACTGCGCAGAAAAAAAACTGTCCATAGACACTGAAAGGTTTATTGATTTTTATGAATCAAAAGGATGGATGGTTGGGAAAAATAAGATGAAAGATTGGAAGGCTTCCGTCAGAAATTGGGCGAGAAGCGAGAGCGTGCCCGCTCAACGAAATACCAACCATAAAAAAAGCATCAATGATGATATCATGGCAGCAGTTGAACAAGTAAAAAGGGAGATGGAGGGAAAATATGACAGTGGATGAAGCAGGAACTTTGTTACAGTACATGAGCACAGACTATCCTAATTTTAAATCTCAAAACATGGGATTCACGGTCACTCGTTGGGCGTCAGCGTTTGAGGGTACTCCCTTTGAGGTGGTGCTAAGTGCTTACAACGCATACGTTCTTAAAGGTTCAGATTATGCTCCAAATGTGGGACATATAGCCAAAATCATTAAAGATAATGTGTCTGATCCAAAAATGAGTGAACTCGAAGCATGGGGAGAGGTGGTTAAGGCGGTAAGAGATTCAGACCGGGCAGCAGAGCATTTTGAAAATTTTAGCCTGGAAATAAAAAGGGCGGTTGGATGCCCTGAGAACATCAAGGCTTGGGGGAGGGATATAACGGAGGAAGAATTCAACACGGTTATTCAGTCGAATTTTATCAAGAATTATAGAATTCAAGAAAAGAAATTTGAAGAGTACGCGAATCTTCCTGAACATATAAGAGCGAAACTTCCGATTTCTGAAATGCTGAACATTGAGAAAAAGGATGATATCTTTTTTGGCGATGAACCCAAAAAGGGAGTTCCGGAAGAGTTCGCAAAAGCGATGGAAGAACTGAAAGAGGAATTGTTTAATGAGCGACAAAATAAACAAAAAGGGATGCAACTGTAAATGTTGTTATAAGTGCGACAAAAGGCACGTTGGATGTCACGCCGATTGTGAGGATTATTTGGCATTTAGAAGAGAAAAAGAGAGCCATAAGAAGAATGTTGAGATGGCCGCAGTAATAAAGGGGTATTATACGGAAAAATACAAAAGAGAAAGGAACTGGAGATGATGATGCAGAAAGATTTAAGCGGAAAAGAGCTTGAAAGTATATTGGATGAAATTCTCGATATCTTGAATGATTCGGAAGTGATACAAAATGACAGGCGCCAATCAGCATACACAAAAGAACAAGCCAAAATATCAGCATATAACGAGATATTGGAGGTGTTGATGAGTTATGAAGTTAGTGATTGCCGAAGAAAATGAAGAAATGGAAACTGTTGGCAGAGTGTGACTTACCCATGGAAACAGAACAACGGACGAGTTTCTGCCCCAACTGTGGTGCAAAGATGGAAAGTAAGGAAGTATGAGTTGCGATAGATGTAAATATTTTCATATCCTATATGAGCCGTTAAGAACAGAAGGTACGTTATGGGATATGGGGAGAGCAAAATGTGACAAGCATGATTTAATAACAGACTTCGCCAATTATGGAAAGTTTAAGCGGTTAGATACTTGTGAGAATTACGAGCCGCAGGAAAGTGAGGGATAAGGAATGACACTAATTGAGGTATTAGCGGTATGTGGTAGTTATAACCGATACATTCAGATACACAACATGGAGACCAAAAAGCAAAGTGGAATAATGAAATTAGGGAACATCACATACAAGCATATCGATAAATACGGTTACGGAGTAAGAGTACATCAACTTATTCCTTGCACAAAACAAGGAAAGCAAGTGTTGTTTATCAATTTGGGAAAGTGAGGATAAGGAATGAGCAGAGTGCAAGACAACTATTCGTTACAAGACATAGTGACACGTGTAAATGGTGATGATTTTATTCCACACGGAGAAACAAGGTATGACGAAGATGCGTATGAAAGAATGGAAGCCGTAGAGAATTTAATGGAGTGGCTTATAGACGGTTTTCGTTATGTGTATGAGTTTCGTGTTCGTCCAGAATACAGTTATCAGAAAGCAGGAAAAGAAGCAGAACGATTTTTAATGTCATTAAGAGATACCATAGACAATATGATAGATGTTGAGCCACAGGAAAGTGAGGATGTATGAAAAGCGCACTAACTGATATAGGTAAGGCTGTAATGAATTTGATAGAGGAATATGGCATTGCAAAAGAAAGCGGATATGTTCAGAAACCCATATCCTATGCACTCTATCAGACTTGGAAAAAATGGGATAAAATGGAAAAACTGGATATGCAGGTAAGCTCGACAGAAGCAGAAAGTGAGGAATAAATGGATAGATTAAATAAAGTCATGTCAGATGTTGCATACATCCTCGATAATTTGATTCTATTACAGCAGATACAACAAACAGGAGATTGCAATAACTGCAAGAACAGAGATTGTGGATATATGCCGAAAGCTGGACAGATGGTCAGATATAATTGCCCTTTTTACAAGGCAGAAAGTGAGGATACAGAATGAGATACATAGACCATATCAGAAATATGACAGATGACCAATTGGCATACTTTCTCAATGCCATACAGCCCGAAGTTACATTGTGGAGTTTATCAATGATGAGAGCATTAAGCAGAAAACCCTACAAAGGAGTAGACGCATTAAACGGAACAAACGGCGATACAAGAACGCTTATGAGTATATTATACAAGGATTACGATTATGAAATGAAATTGATGGATGAAGAACGAAATCAAAGCCTTGATGATTTGCACGATTACACAAGCGGAAAGGAGAATTAAATATGAATACAATAACAATCAACGGAGAGGAATATGTTAAGAAGTCAGAAATTACAGAAAAGGCTGAAACATTTGAGGGGATGGAATACTGCATGGTTAGAACTTATTCTGCTGGAGTCTTTGCAGGATATGTTTATAAGCGAGAAGCACAAGAGGTTGTGCTAAAAAAAGCAAGACGTATATGGTATTGGGAAGGCGCAGCGTCATTATCACAACTTGCAATGGAAGGAACAAGTAAACCCGATAAATGCAAGTTCCCATGTGAAGTAGATGAAGTGACATTGTTAAATGTTATAGAGATTATTCCCATGACGGAAAAGGCAAAAAAATCCATTGAGGAGGTGGAAATATGGGAAGCGTAGATTATGGCTCTGGCTATAGCAATGGCTTTGGCAATGGCTCTGGCTCTGGCAATGGCTCTGGCTCTGGCTATGGCTCTGGCTCTGGCTATGGCAATGGCTCTGGCTCTGGCGATGGCTATGGCGATGGCGATGGCTCTGGCTCTGGCGATGGCTATGGCTCTGGCTCTGGCGATGGGGGTGAAGAATGAGTGAATTAACCCAAGAACAAAAAGATATATGTTACGAGATTAAATTTGCAATAATACGTGGGGTTCTTAATTTAGATTTAAATAATATGTGGAAAGGTATAGAAAAGGCGGTCGAAAAAAGAAAAGGCTCAAACAGGGATATGATTGAATGGCTGAAAATTCTTGATGAGGAGATAACCTTTGATGCCTTAACCGTTGATGGAGAGACAAAAGACGTACACAGTTTGATATGGGATGTGATTGAGTTGTTAGGAGGTGAAGAATGACAATATTTATCCTTGTAATGATTATGATATTAACAATCAGCAACGTGATGTTGTGGTTGGTGTTTAAGGGGTTACAGATGATGTTAAAGGACTTGGCGAATAGTACAGTAGAGCTTGGGAGAGCGATACAAAAAGAATTGGAAATGAAATGAATATTGACGATTATTTGGAGGAAAGACAATGTTTATAAATATAAAATTAGACGATGGCGCAATTCTGCCAACCAAGGCACATAAGACGGATGCAGGGTTTGATTTATATGCTCCTGAAAGATTTATCATCCCACCCAATAAATGGGATGGTGGTGGAGTGATTGATACCGGGGTACATATGCTTATACCAGATGGATATGTGGGGATGATAAAGTCAAAAAGTGGACTGAACATCAAACACGATATCACAACAGAAGGCGTGATTGATGCAGGGTATACAGGTTCGATTGTGGTTAAAGTGTATAATTACAGTTCAGATGAATATGTCTTTGAAAAGGGAGACAAGGTAACGCAGATTGTGATTATCCCAATAGCTAATGTGGAGGGATTCACTCTGGTTGATGAATTTGAGGATACGGAAAGAGGTGAGGATGGATTTGGCAGCAGCGGAAGATAAGATGAGACAAAAACATGTTGAGGAGATGGAACGTTTGGAACGAGCGATTAAAAAGACGGATTCCAAATATCTAAAAAATGATTACATGAAAAAATTAAAAGAAATGCGATTGGAATTGATTGAGTATGACCGTTTCAAAAGTGGAAAGACAAAGGTCGGGGACAGGATAAAATGCGCAAGCAAGGATGAGGCGGTAGATGTCATGTGTCGGTTAGGGCATGAAGGCTATGATACAGATTTTAGTTATGAAACAATCGTATATGTTGAGGTGTTAGGATTACATAAATAGGGGGGAAGATATTGAAACTGCTTAAGGATTCGGATGTTTATATTATTGTTGAAAAATTCAAGCGATATCCCACAGATGCAGTCATTGAGCACAGTTATCAAGATATCCAAAAGGTGAGAGTTAAGGAATTGCCAGGAAAGGCGTTTAGAGAATATAAGTTGATATCTAATGGCAAGATATACTGGAGGAGCCGAAAGGATATATACGAGACATACGCCGAAGCGGTGGAAGTGGCAGAAAGAAATGCTGACAGGTGGGATAATATATGGCTTGAATTGATGGGATACAAGACGTTGAGACCTTGGAGAGTATAGGAGAGTAGAGGGATGGAGGCAAGAGAGTATTTGAAACAAATTGAAATTTGTCAGCAAAGATTTGATACCGTATCTTCGGAGTTGGTGTTCTTAGAATCTCTAATTCAACAAAAGATAGATGAGGATTTGAAGAAGAATCTCAAACGAAAGCGAGAGGAATATTCCAAAGCTGCTGCCGAATACGCCCGAATGAGAACGGAGGTTATAGATAGGATTCATGAGATAAACGATATAGACCTTGAACGTGTCCTTGTACTCCGATACGTTAACTTAATGAAGTTCGAAAATATCGCTGACAAACTCTCTTACTCCTATGATTATATAAGACACAAACACCAAAAGGCGTTAGATGCCTTTGAAAAAATAATTAATAACAAACCCTAACATTATTGTTGGGGTTTTTTATATCTCAGATAAATATGACACAAAAAAACACATTGATTTGTGGTATATATGTATTAGGTGTTGATATGTGCACCTATAATCAAACCCCTCATATACCCCAGGTAAACATCCCCAATCGCTAAAGGTTGGGGATGGATGAGTAAGTGATTGAGGGGAAAAGAGAGGGAAAAGATGGCTAAGAGTTTCGCTAAACCGTTTTACAAAAGTAAACAATGGCAGGATGTAAGGGCGATGGCTCTGGCAAGAGACAACCACCTATGTGCTAAATGTGGAGCACCAGCGGAAGAGGTACATCATATCATTCATCTGACGGAAGAGAATATACATGATCCGATGGTGAGTATGAATTTAAACAATTTACAAAGTTTATGCAAGGATTGTCACTTCAAAGAACATCTCGAGGATAAAGCGAACGGGATGAGGGAAATTAAGTACGAGTATGCGTTTGATAATAATGGGATGCTTGTGAAGAAG
>CAJGCP010000044.1 GCA_904501885.1 uncultured Acetatifactor sp.
AATGAGTACTTTGAACCAGAAAAGATACAGTTTTCGCCCATTATTTAGTGCAGAGTTATTGTTGTAACTTTTAAACCAATTGCACAAAGTGCCTAAAATAAAGGATTTTTTGTGCAAAATAAATAAGAAAGAATAGAGAGAGAATATGGAACTGATGATGCGAAATCCTACTTCCGCAGATGTGGAGCAGGAAATAGACATGCTACTTGAGTATATCAAGGAATATCCTAAGTCCATTGACAATGTGTGGATGTGTACGATATACGGATACCCCAAAATGGAGGCGCACAAGGCATATGCCAAGCGTCTTGTAGAAGGGGCGAAAAAAATCAGGGAGACCCACGTGAGCGTTTCCATGCAGATCAGCAATACTGTGGGACACGGCGACAGACATGGGTTGAGCTTGGATTTTTCCGGACTGGTTTACGAAGGTTCTCCGGTAGAAACTCTGGTGGGTCATGACGGCAAAAAGGCAGGCTATACCTTCTGCTGGAGAGGCGAGTACTTCAGAAAGTACATGAAGGAAACCCTAAAATACTATATGGAAGTGCAGCCGGATTGCCTGTGGATTGACGACGATTTGCGTCCGGACAATCACAATCCGGTTCAGTATGCATGCTTCTGTGACAACTGTATTGCTACCTTTAACAAGCAATATGGTAGTTCCTTCACCAGAGAGGAATTGGTGCAGGAATTCCTGCACGGCGACAAGCAGTGGAGAAAGCGATACATAGATTTCATCCGTCAGGGATTGTACGAATTTACCTATGATTTTGCAAAGACGGTTCATGAATTATCTCCCAACACCATAGTGTGTCTGCAAAACGGCCCCAGACGGGCGTACAGTGGTTTTGATCACACACATATTTTTGATGCCATTAAGGAAGCCACAGGCAAGGCACCCAAATTCAGACCCGGTGCCGGCGCCTATGATGATCATAATCCCAATGTTTTGATTGAAAAAATGGTGGATTTGGATTATCAGACCTCTCTTATGCCGGACTATGTGAAGAGCGTGGCTCCGGAGATTGAGAGCCTACCCTGTCAGGTATTCGGTAAGTCCCCGGCAGGCAATGCGTTGGAGACTTCTATCTACTTCGCGGCCGGCTACACAGATATGAGTTATTCCATGTTGCGGGTAAATTCGGAGGATTTAGACTGGTACAAGAGAATCTTGAAACTGTTTGAGGAACAGCGCCCTTATTGGGAGGAATTGACCAAACGTGCCGCAGATACTCATCAAAGCGGACTCCGTTACTTCCTGTCCAGAGATTCCTGGGCAAGAGATATAGGTCCGGATGAAGATATGAAGGATTTGAATGCCCTGCATTATAGAGGAGCCAACTTGTTGCTTCGGGACGCATTCCCCATCACCTTCTATAAGGAGGAAAAGGATATCTTTATGATTCATCCCGATATGGCGAGAATTATGTCCGATGCGGAGATTCGAGACCTGATGGGCAAGTGCGTGGTGACTGATGCGGAAACCTTAGAAATTCTCATTGAAAGAGGATACGAGTTCGGTGTAAAAGCTGCCCATGTGGACGATTTGGACGTATTCAAACTAAGAGAAAAGATGATGGACCATCCGGTCAATCCCGAAGGATTCAAGACATGGAAAACTACCTTTTTCACCCCAGGCAAGGCCGATGTATATCGCCTGTATCAGCCCGGTAGAAACGTAGAGGTTATCAGCGTGTATGAAAACACATTGCCTTTAGAGCCTTACGGGGACGACGAAAAGTATCCTTACGGCATTTCCGGCGCTGCCATTAAGACCGCAGAAGGCGGTACTTGGGGTGTGTTGGGATATGTTCCCTGGAAGGGCATCATGTCCATGAATAAGAGGGAACAGATGCTGAATCTGGCAGATTACATCAGTGGAAACAAATTGGCAGCCAGAGTGCTTTCCCCCATTCAGGCAGTGCTTCTCCCCAGAGAGAACCTTAAAGGGCAAACGGTTCAGGTATCCCTGATTAACTGCACGGTAGGTCATACCGGAGAGGTGGAGCTTCTCATCCGCAGACCGGTGGCAGAAGATTTCTACTATATGTCCCAGACACAGGGCAGAACACAACTGTCCTACCGCAAGGAAGGTCATGATTATATCGTAACCATTCCTGATATGGAAGCATGGACGGTGGGAACAGTATTTTGCGGATAAATCGTGGATTCAGAACTGACAGGAAATCATCGGAAAGAGAAAAATATCATATGAACCTAATGGGAATTGATGTGGGTACCACATCGGTAAAAACAGCAATATTCAATGAAAAACTAGAAATGCTTTCCGCATCCAATATTGATTATACCCTGGAGACCCACGAAGATATCGTGGAATTTGAGGCGACCCGTTATTGGGATATTGTGAGGGAAGAATTGGACCGCCTTGCGGTTCCTGTGGATGCCCTTGCCATAGACACACAGTGTGAAACCCTCATTCTCACAGATGAAGAGGGTAATCCTGTGAGAAAGGCCATCGTATGGCTGGATAATCGTGCTACACAGGAGGCGGAGGCCATAGAGGCTCGCTTTGGCAGAAAAAAGGTCTATGAGATTACCGGTCAGCCGGAAATCACAGCCACCTGGCCTGCCTGCAAATTGTTGTGGGTGAAAAATAATGAGCCGGAAATTTGGGCTAAGACCCAAAAAATCTTTTTGTTGGAAGATTATCTTTTGTACAAACTGACGGGACAATTTGTGACGGAGAAAACGCTGCAGTCTTCCACCATTTACTTTGACATACATACGTCTGGTTGGTGGCAGGAAATGCTGGATTTTATCGGCGTGTCCACGGAGATGTTGCCCAAGTTAATGGACAGTGGCCGGTTGGTAGGGCAGTATCGGGGAATCAAGATTGTGACGGGAGCTATGGACCAGGTGTCCGGTGCCATCGGTGCCGGCGTAGTGAAAAAAGGAATTGTCAGCGAAATGACCGGCACTACCATGGTGATTTTCAGTCCCTGTGAGGAGGTCCCGCCATTTCTGGAGGACAGTATCATTCCCTGTCATTATAATTACGATGGCAAGTACTGTCTGCTTACCTGGTCTGCCACGGCAGGTATGGCACTGAAATGGTTTAAGAATGCTTTCTGCGAGGGTATGAGTTTTGACGATTTAAATGTGCTTGCTAAAGATATTCCGCCGGGATGCGACGGGCTCACATTTTTGCCTTATCTTTGTGGCTCCACTATGCCCAAATACAATCCTGCCGCAAGGGGCAGTTTTACCGGGTTGACCCCGGAGCACACCAGGGCACACTTCGCAAGAAGCATTATGGAAGCTATTTCCTGTACATTAAAGGAAAATCTGGAATACCTAAACCTTGATGTGACGCAGATACGGGCCATGGGAGGTGGAGCGAACAGTTCCCTGTGGTGCCAGATGAAAGCAGATATGACAGGCAAGACCATGGTGACCTTGGAAAACAACGAAACGGCATGCTTGGGCGGTGCCATTTTGGCTGGCGTAGGTGTTGGTTGTTTCCAATCCGTGGAAAGTGTGTTGGATTTGATCAAAGTGAAGAATGTCTATCGCCCTTCCGGTGTGGATTATTCAGAAACTTATCGGAACTATCAAAATGCGGATAACATTTTAAATGTGCGCAAGTAGAAGGCGTAAGCACCAAAAGAGTATGCATGGTAAAAGGAGGATAATTATTATGGCAAAAGCGGCTTTTGTAGGTTTTGGAGAGGTGAATACCCCCAAAGAGTTGATTGTAAACAAATGTGCGGCAGCACTACAGGCCCTGAAAAACGAGGGTGTGGAGACCATCAGCGTTTATCCTGTTACGGACGATTACGAGGAAAAGGATGTGAACGCAGCCATTGCGGCTCTCAAGGGTCAGGAATTTGATTATCTTGTGGTTTGTATTGCGGGTTGGATACCCACCCATGCAGTGGTGAAAATCACAGAACACTTCCGTGAAAAACCCATGGTTTTGTGGGGACTTTGCGGCTGGATGGAGGACGGTAGAATCGTCACCACCGCGGATCAGGCAGGTACCACTGCAATTAGAAAGACCTTCTATGACTTGGGGTATACCTTCAAGTATGTCTATGATATCATCGGCCTGCCCACCAATTCTAAGAAGGTTGCTCAGTTCGGTACGGCGGCAGCGGCGGCAAACAAACTGCGCCATGCAAAGGCCGGAATGGCGGGATATCGTGATATGAACCTGTATGGCACACAGCACGATGGCCCCTCCTTAAAGAGAGTTGTAGGAACTGAGATTGAAACTTTCGAAATGCTGGATATGGAACAACGCTATCAGAAGATTACTGCGGAGCAGAAAGATGCAGTCATCAAGAATTGCATGTCCAAGTGGAACTTCCTGAAGGAAGCAAAGAGAGAAGGTTTGGAAAAGGCCGCAGGTTATTATCTGGCAGTAAAGGAAATCTGTGACGAGAGAGGATATGATGCGATTTCCCTGAAAGATGTGGACGGTATGAAGAAACTTTTGGGCTTCCCTCCTGCACCTATTTTTATGCTTTTAGCAGATGAGGAAGGTTTGTGCACCATTCCTGAAAATGACTGCCTGGGCAGCATCACCCAGATGATGGTAAAATATACCACTGGACAGGCGGCTCCTTATCTGGAATTCTACGAGTTCTTTGAGGACAGTGTGATTGCTGGCGTGCCTGATTATGTGCCTGCCGCTGTGGTAGAAGGTGATGTCACTGTGATGCCTGCTGCATTTGGAGAATTGTCAGAGGGAATCTTGAATGTAAGTAAAGTGAAAACCGGAGAACTGACCATGTGCCGTTTGACCACCATTGATGGCAAATATTACATGCACATGGTGACAGGAGAGGGCAAGACACCTCCTAAGTGGGAGGAAGCAGGTTGGACACAGCCCGCACCCCAGCTGCCGGGTCTTCAGATTTTCCTGCAGGATGTTCCTGCGTTTGCAGAAAATGTAATGTGCCAGCACTATATTATCTCTTATGGAGATAACACCGGTGTCATCACAGATTTGTGTAAGATTTTAGGAATCGAAATACTGAAATAATCGATAACAGAATAAATGGTCCTAAGGTGGACGAAAAGAAAATCGCTGTAGGTATTAACGCCTGCAGCGATTTTTTTGAAGGAACAATTGGAAAATATTAATTTTAGGTAAAACTAATCGTCGAAAAATAGTTCTGTTTAAATTGTGATGGTGTTACGTTCTTTTTTTTCTTAAAGGTACGGATGAAATGGGAAGAATTACTAAATCCACATAATTCCGCAATTGCTTCGACACTTAGGTCTGAGGTGATTAGCATAGCAACAGCTTGGGATAGACGTACCTCTAATTGATATTCTGCCGGGGATTGGTTGAATTTTTGCTTGAACTTCCGCTGCAGATAGTCCGGGTTCATATGAAACTCTGAGGCTAAATTATCCAATGTGAGGTGCATATTGTAGTTGTCGTCTATGTAATTCCTTATTTGGAGAATTGTCGATATGCTTTTCGTATTCTGCAGCCCGTTGGAGTTTTCTTTCATTTGCCTTAGGAATTTCCAGAGGCAGCTGGAACACTCGAAACTATCTTGTGCGGCAAATGCCTGCATAAGGTCATTTAGAAGGGCGGAGTCCTTTTCTATGTTCACACAACGCAAGAAGCGGGGAATCAATGCGAAAGCCTCCTGGGAGAGCTTTACGTTATCCGCCTCAAAAAACACAATTTGAGCCTGCGGGAAAAAACCACTGATGACCTTGTCGTTGGGACGAAGAAATCGAATTGACCCGGCGGTGATGGTATATTTCTTATCGTTGATGATAGTGTGTCCGCCATCCTTCAAGAACAATGCTATTTCATAATGCTTTACAATTCGGGGTGGATTTGGTTTGTTCGTCCACGAAGGGTCATCCCCCTGATAGGAAGTGGCTAAGGTTACATTGAACTTTAATCCGATATGCCTTGTCATTGTTGGGTTACCTCTCTAACTGTATATATTGTATTTGTTGTAAGAAAAAATCACACAAATCACGCCTCAATAAAGCGACATTGTGATATTTTTTGTGGATATAGTGCATAGAAATGACGTTTTTTTTATTATATTATATATCTAGAGAAATGTAAACATGGATTCATGGGATGAAGTGCTTAGAATTACAGTTCCAAGAATATAATGAAAGAGGAGATTGCGGTATGCAACCATTATTTAATACCGATGGAACCAAGTCGGTGTCCGGCTCCACCGAACAGGTAATCCGTACGGTGCTTGACAGATATATGAAACATAGTCCTGCTGAACCACTGGCATATAGAGCCTACACAGATTCAAAAGAGTTTAGACGCGATACTTCAGGATTCTATGAAGTGGATTTTGACAGGATGTTTCCCGAGGCAGAAGAAGGGGAATACGCCTATGCGTTTGCACAGTATAGGATTATGGATGGGTTGTCACCTGTATTTCTTTTTCGCTCCCGAAACACGACAGAAATATTTGTAAATGGGGAACGGGTGGCGAAAACCATCATGTGGGATGAAGTTTCCGACAAGGATAGAGAGATTACATTTCCTGTCCAAAAAGGTTATAACAGCATATTTATCAAATGTAAAAAGGGCCGCTTGGGGTTTGGCTTCCGTCTGGGCCCGCTAAACTATAAGACCAATGCGATAGAGTTCTATAAGGCTTTTGAAGAGAATGCAGAGGAGCTTGGTTGGAACTATTGCGGACCCTTTAAGGAGGATATTTATCCGAAAGCGCTGCAGGGAAATCCCTCCATGGATGAATGGTGGATGCCTAGACCGTATTGCCCGGCGATGCCCAATATCGCAGGTCATCCTGAAATGTATGCTGTGAGTACGCTGGTTGTGAAAAGGACGGCTATGGTTGATTTGTCCTTAGAGGCAGAAGCTCAGATGGAGCTGTACATAGATGGCGCGCTTTGTGAAAAAGGCAAAGGTGAATTGCGCGCAAGCCGGAAACTGTCGGAAGGATGCCACGCAGTGGCTGTCAGACTGTACGACAAAGCTGCACATTGCTCCTTTAAGGCTGAGGTGAAGGGAGCGAAGTTCTCTTTGCCGGAATGCACGAAAAATGTCAAGGGCGAATGGCTGTATCTGGATAGTGCAGACGAAAGAGCGAAAATGGGATTCGACGAGTGTCGGTTGTATGACGGATATGAACCCGGAGAAAAAACATACTTCCTATGTGGCGAAAATACCTATTTGAGGCCGGTTCTGGAAACTCCACAATTTGGCAGATTAACCTACCCCAATGGCGTGGTATTATATGGATTGTTGGAGGCGGGTGCATATTTGAGTGATAAGGACGTTTTAGAGTATGCACATGAGCATCTCAAAACATGTTATGCACCATTTGAAATGGCTCTTTGGAACATGGAAAAGTTTGGCTGGGCGTGTCTTGACCACAAAATGATGAAGATGCAATATTTGGACGATTGCGGTTCCTTTTCGGCAATGGTTTTGGAGGATTATCTTAAGTACCATCGAGACGAAAAGATGCGTAGCCTCGTGGAGTTTGCCGCTGATTACATATTAAGGAAGCAGGAACGCTGGGAAAATGGAATGCTCTACAGAGATGTTCCCGGAAATATGCTGAGTCAAAAAGTTGCATGGGCGGATGATGTCTATATGTCTACGCCCTTCCTGATACGCTATGCACAGATGACCGGCGACGATTCCGTGATGGATGATGCGGTGCATCAGTTCCTGTGCTATAAAGACAAACTGTATATGGAAGAGCACCAGCTGCTGGGCCATATATACAGTTTTCAGCACAATATGTGCAATAGAGTTCCCTGGGGTCGCGGCAATGGTTGGGTGTTATTGGCATTGTCGGAGATTCTAATGGTTTTGCCTAAGGACCATGAGAAATATCAGGAGATAGTAACATTTTTTGTACAGTTGTCGAAAGGCTTCCTCAGATGTATGGACGGGGAAGGCGTGCTTCACAATCTTCTCTGGGATAAGGAATCCTTTGCGGAGGCCTCGGCAACGGCCATGTGTGCCACTGCTTTTGCGAGAGGCGTTCGGCTGGGAATCCTGCCGGCTGAAGTGTATCAGGAACCCAGCGAACGCAGTGTAGAGGCGTTGAAAAAATATTGTATTGACGAGCATGGAAATATTTACGGCGTATGCCGCGGCTCCGGATACTCTTTCCGTGAGGACTACTACAGAGATGATTTGTGGTGTATTACCAATGATACTCACGGCACGGGTATTGTGCTGATGGCGCTAATCGAGGTGGAAAAGAACCGATCCCCAAGATGATTTAGCCAGGGCAGGCACATTCTAATTTTAAGTGAACTATATGTGCATAATGTACACATATAAAATAAAGTTCAAATTATAAGGAGGAAAAGAAAATGAGAAAGAATTTCAAAGCAAGCAGAGTTCTTGGCGCTGTATTAGCAGGCGTGATGATTCTTGGTACCATGGCAGGATGCGGTGCGGAAGAAGTAGCTAACAGCGACAGTGCAGCAGTGGAGAGCTCTGCAGACGTTGCGGCAACAGGCGTAACATATCCGATAGATACGGATGACACACTGTCGATTGCGTTACTCAACGATAGTGCGGTGGCATCAGTGTCTAAGGACATTACAGTAACTCCCTTTGCTAAGGCATGGCAGGAGCAGACAGGCGTAACTTTAGAGTTTGTTATTTGCGAGAATGCCAATGCAATGCAGTTGTTGTTTGCTGATGGTGATCTCCCGGACATTGTTATTTGGACACCCTATAGTTATGCGGGCGGTCCTGCAAAGGCAATCGAGGATGGTGTTATGGATACGATTAGCTGGGAAGAAATTGAAACCTATGCTCCCGACTATGCGAAGCTTCTGACAGAGGGACATCCCGATATTGCACGCACCTATAAGACAGATGATGGTTTCTATATTGGCTTTGGTCAGATTCCCTGCGATGTATACTACAGAAATGCCAGTGGTATGACGGTTCGTGCGGACTGGTTGAAGGAATGGGGCATGGAAGTGCCTGATACTCTGGAAGAGTTGGAAGCATATATGGAAAAGAGTTTAGAGAAGGACACGGTGGTTGCTCCCTTCCAGTCTTCCCATATTATTGCTCCCGCAGAGTATGGTTACTGGACTTCACCCTTCGGCTTGGTGAATGCAGATCTGTATCAGATAGACGGACAGGTTCATGCAGGATATGCTGAGCCCGGGTACAAGGACTTCCTGGCTTGGTTGAGAAGTCTGGTAGAGAGAGGATTGATGGATTCCACATTTACCTACTTAGAGAATGCAATCTATGGTGGGACAACAGCTGTATGGCATGCTGCTCTGGGCGGTGGCATCGGTACTTATATGGCATATGCGGAAGACCCTGCAAATGAAATGGGCGACTTTGAAGTAGTGGGTATGCCTCCTCTTACTAATGAAGAGGGCGTCGCACTCGGTGGCGGTACGACGATGGTAAGTGGGCCTGCAGGCACCAAAGTGGCTTGGATTACGCCTCAGTGTCACAATAAGGAATTGGCGCTTCAGTTCCTGAATTATGGTTACACCGAAGCAGGTAACCTATTGTTTAACTTCGGTGTAGAGGGTGAATCCTATACCATGGTTGAGGGTGTTCCTACTTATACAGAGTGGATTACCCATAACCCTGACGGATTATCTATGCAGAAGGCAATGGCACAGTACAATCGTGCAGCAGTTGGCGGTGGCCCGTTCGTGCAGTCTGCTGACTATGCAAGACAGTACTTCTGGAGACCTCAGCAGGAAGCTTCTACTGTAGAATGGAATAAGACAGAGTCTCATTTGTATAATATGCCCATCTTTACGGTGGCAGAGGAAGACGCTTCTGAGTATGCAACTTTAGCAGCAGACATTGATACTTTTGTTTCAGAATCCAGAGTAAAATTTGTGGATGGTACATGGTCCATAGACGAGTATGAAGAAAAGTACTTGGAGCCCCTGAAGGCAATGGGACTTGACAGATATCTTGAAATTATTCAGGAAGCTTGCGACAGATTCTACGCAAGATAATGTTCTTACAAAAATTAAAGTTCCCACCACCTCCGGCTTGTGCCGGGGGGTGGGAATTTTAACCCAAATAACCCCAAGGGAAGGAAACTATTATGGAAACAATAAAAATCGGATGGGTAGGATTAGGCGTGCGAGGCTGTGGTCTTTTGAGGGTGATTGTACTCCCTCAGGGCGAGAAGGTGACAGCTGTCTGCGATCCATACGAAGACAGAGCACAGAAGGGCGCAGATTTGGTGACTGCAGCCGGTCAGGAATGCCCGAATATATATACGGATTATCGCGACCTAATCAATGATGAAAACGTGAATACAGTAGTTATCGCCAGTGCATGGGAGAGCCATGTGGAAGTGGCGGTAGCGGCAATGAAAGCATGAAAGGCCGTAGCCATGGAGGTTGGCGGTGCCTACACGATAGAACAATGCTACGAATTGGTCAGAGCATATGAGGAAACTGGTGTGCCGTTTATGTTTTTGGAGAACTGCTGCTTCGGCAGAAGAGAAATGATGGCGCTGAACATGGTAAAACAAGGCTTGTTTGGCGAAATCGTTCATTGCAGCGGCGGATACCAGCACGACTTGCGGGAGGAAATTGCATTTGGCAAGGAGAATCGAAACTACAGATTGCGTAACTACATGACACGTAACTGTGAGAATTATCCCACTCACGATTTGGGACCCATTGCCAAAGTTTTGAATATCAATCGCGGAAACAGAATGGTTACATTGTCGTCCACGGCTTCAAAGGCTGCAGGATTGCACGAGTATATAGTACAGAATAAGAAAGACGACGAAGAACTGATTGGCAAGACGTTTACACAGGGGGATATCATAACCACCGTGATTAAATGTGCCAACGGAGAGACCATTGTACTGACACTTGACACCACGCTTCCCAGATACTACAGCCGAGGATTCACCGTACGGGGAACCAAGGGAATGTACGAGGAAGTGACCGATTCCGTATATCTTGACACGGAAGAGGATAGAGAGCATCATATGGATTGGGGAAAGGCCTGTGGTGGAAATGCAGAAAAGTTTGCACAGGAGTATGATCACCCGGTATGGAAACGTTATTTAGAGGCGGGTGTACAGGGTACTCATGGCGGAATGGACTGGCTGGAGTTCCAGTTGTTCTTCGAAGCATTAAAGGAGGGACGTCCTATGCCCATCGATGTGTATGATGCAGCAAGTTGGATGTCCATTACGGCACTGTCTGAAATGTCAATTCTGAGAGGTGGAGCAGTGGTAGATGTTCCCGATTTCACCAAAGGAAAGTGGCATCTTAGAACAGAAGAAGAGTAAAAAATAGGCATAGCAAATAAAGGAGTATAGTAAGAAAGGAGGATAATGTATGAAATTATCTAAGAAACTGATTTCTGTAATTTCACTTATTTTGTCATTGACCTTGGTGCTGACGGCATGCCAGGGCATCCCGGAGGGTGTGGACATAAGTGATCTTACATCTGCTGAAATGGAATCTCTGGAACAATATTTGGAAGAGTCCAAATTGGCGGAAGAGGAGGAGCAAAGCTCCTCAATAGAGGATGAGGAGACATCTTTCTCAGATGATGTGGAAGGGATGGTTTCCCCTGAAGATCAACAGGCGTATATGGAAGCACATCCTGAAGAAGAGATGTTGCACGACGAAAGCCTGACAGAGGAGGAAGAACTGTTTGCGACAGTCAATCTTCCATCCG
>CAJGCP010000045.1 GCA_904501885.1 uncultured Acetatifactor sp.
CATGGCGTGCCTCCATGTCCATAATCTCTTCATGAAGAAGTCCGTTAAAACCTCTCTTAATACCCTTTACTTTTAAACCTCTGGAAATGGCAGTACGAACGGTAGCACGAATGGCTGCATTCATACCGGGCGCATCTCCTCCACTGGTCAAAATTGCAATCGTCTTAATCTCGTTGCTCAAAATCACTCCTCCTAAATCGCACACTCCTATTACTCGTCGATTTACTATTTTAATCCTTTTTTTTACAGTTTTCAATAGGTTTGTAGCAGGTTTTCAACCTAGTTTATCCTAATTTTAACATTTTCTGCGCCGAAAATCTCCGACAGATGTAATTTCAATTCCTCATCTGCCTTCACGCGCCTGTTGACAGGCAAAACCTTGAACGCCTTCGTATCCTTCAGGAAGATGACCACATCATCATTTCCATCCGAATCCTTGATGACTTCTAATAATCTTTGCTCCATCTCATTATAGGCATTGGCATCTGCAAATTGAATCCAAATACCATTAGGAATGCCCTGTGGCCTGGATTGTGCCCCCTGTGTCGGACCGGACCCATCGCCCTGTGCAAAGCGGTTCTGGGGCTGTCTGTAGCCGCCACTGCCATAGCCACCACCATATCCACCGCCAAATCTGCCGCCACGGCTTTGGAAAATCGGGGCATCACCTGCGTTCTCGGCCTCCTCAAAGGTCACCAGCTGATCACAGATTAATTTGCCGTCCTTGTCATCTTCCACTGACACATGACCCTTCACAAATACCTTGGCGTCTTCCACCAAAAGGGATGCATATTTCTCGTATGTGTTAGGGAACAAAATCACTTCTACACTTCCCACCAAGTCCTCGATGTTTAGGAACGCCATGGCCTTGTCGTTCTTGGTGTACTTGATACTTTTCTCCGCTATCATTCCACCCACAACAGAATCCTGGTTGTCCGCCACACGCACCTCTCCGGTCTCTTCATCCATAAAGAAATCACTGGTGTTGTGGGTCACATGTTTCTGCCACAATTCCTGATAAGACTCCATGGGATGTCCGCTTAAGTATATGCCAAGCACCTCTTTTTCAAAGGCAAGTAACATCTCCTTGGGATACTCTTCCACCTGTGGAAGACGGACATCGAAAGCTTCTTTCTGAGAGTCATCCACAATGTCAAAAAGGGATACCTGTCCTGCCAGGGTGGTCTTCTTATCCTTTGCCACATGATCCATGAACTGCACATAGACACTCATAAACTGCTGTCTGTTGCCGCCCAGACTATCCAAGGCACCGGCCTTGATAAAGTTTTCCACGGCGCGTTTATTCAAATCCTTATCCGCCATACGGGTAAGGAAATCCTTCAGGCTGGTAAAAGGGCCTCTTTCCCGGCGCTCTTCCACCACTGCATCAATCACGGGACGACCCACGCTCTTGATGGCAGTCAGTGCATAGCGGATGCCGCCATCCGCCACGGAGAAACCGCTCTGTCCCTGGTTAATATCAGGGGGCAAAAGAGGAATTCCCATACTTCTACAAGTCAAAATATATTCCGACACTTTCTCTGATTTATCGATAACAGAAGTCAAAAGCGCCGCCATAAACTGTACCGGATAATAGTATTTCAAATATGCCGTCTGATATGCAACCACTGCATAACAAGCCGCATGGGACTTGTTAAATGCGTATTTTGCAAAATCCATCATATCGTCATAAATACCGGAAGCCACGGTCTCACTAATACCCTTGGAAACACATCCGGGCACATTCTCCTGGGCATTTCCATAGACAAAATTGGCCCGCTCCTTCTCCATCACTTCCTGTTTCTTTTTACTCATGGCACGACGCACCAAGTCGCTTCGTCCCAAGGTATATCCGCCCAGGTCACGTACAATCTGCATAACCTGTTCCTGGTACACGATACAACCATAGGTAGGTGCCAAAATAGGCTCTAACTGAGGACAAGAATAGGCCACCAAATCGTGGTTGTTTTTACCCTTGATGTATTTAGGAATAAAGTCCATAGGACCGGGACGATAGAGGGAAATACCTGCAATCACATCTTCCAGATTCTGAGGGCGTAGTTCCTTCATAAAGTTCTTCATACCGCCACTTTCCAACTGGAAAATACCGTCCGTCTTACCGGTTCCGATGGAGGCCAAAACCTCCGGGTCGTTATAATCTAGGTGGTCGATGTCAATCTCCACACCTGTGGTTTCTTTCACAAATTTCACTGCATCGTGAATCACAGTCAGGGTACGAAGCCCCAAAAAGTCCATCTTAAGTAAGCCCAATTCTTCCAACGTGGTCATGGTAAACTGGGTGGTGATGGAACCATCACTGCCTCTGGAAAGGGGCACAAACTCATCTGCCGCTTGAGGACAAATAACCACACCTGCCGCATGCATGGAAACATTCTTTGGCATTCCCTCCAGCTTCTTGCACATGTCAATCAGGGTGCGGACGGTCTCGTCCTCCTGATACAGTTTGCGTAGCTCCGGATTCATCTCCAGCGCCCGCTCCAACGTAATATTCAACTCCTTGGGTACCATCTTTGCAATAGCATCTGCTGTGGAATAGGGCAAATCCATAACACGGGCCACATCCCGCACCACCGCTCTGGCTGCCATGGTACCGAAAGTGACAATCTGTACCACTTTTTCTGAACCATATTTGCGTCCCACGTAATCGATGACTTCCTGTCTGCGGTTAAAGCAGAAGTCAATATCGATATCCGGCATGGATACACGCTCCGGATTTAAGAAACGTTCAAACAGCAGGCTATATCTGATAGGGTCAATATTCGTAATCTTCAAGCAATAGGAAACGATACTTCCCGCAGCGGAACCACGTCCCGGCCCCACAGGAATGCCGTTGGATTTGGCATAATTGATAAAATCCCATACAATCAGGAAATAGTCCACATATCCCATTCTGCGGATAACGGACAACTCATAGTCCATTCTCTCCCGCAAAGTCTGTCCCGTATCTCCTGCCGGTTGATCGGGATCCCCGTATCTCTCTACCAGGCCATCTAAACATAACTTGTTCAGATAACTCCAGGAGTCATATCCTTCCGGCACCTCGTAATGGGGCAATTTGGTGACGCCAAACTCGATTTCCACATTGCATCGGTCTGCAATCTTTTGAGTGTTTTCTATGGCTTCCAAGGCATAAGGGAAAAGTCCCCGCATTTGCTCTTCGCTCTTCACAAAATACTGGCCGCCCTCGTAGCGCATTCTATCCTCATCACTGAGTTTCTTGCCCGTCTGCATGCAGAGCAACACATCATGAGCCTCCATATCGGACTCGTAAGTATAGTGTACATCGTTGGTTGCAACCAGGGGAATGTTCAACTCCCGGCTCATCTTCAAAAGTTCCGTATTGACCTGACGTTGCTCCGGTATACCATGATCCTGTAATTCCAAGAAGTAATTGCCTTTGCCAAAGCATGCCTCGTATTTCAGGGCACACTCTCTTGCCTCAGCCAGCATACCCTTCATGATAAATCTCTGCACCTCACCTGCCAGACAGGCGGACAGCGCAATGATACCCTCGTGGTAGCGGTTCAACACTTCCATGTCCACTCTGGGTCTGTAGTAATAACCTTCCGTAAATCCTTTGCTGACAATCTTAATCAGGTTGGCATACCCCGCATTGTTTTCTGCCAATAAAACCAAATGATGATATCTTTCTTCTCCGCCACCGATTTCTTTGTCAAAACGGGAATTGGGTGCCACATACACCTCACAACCCAAAATAGGCTTAATGCCTGCCGCCTTCGCGGCACGATAAAAGTCAATGGCACCATACATCACCCCATGGTCTGTGATGGCAGCACTATCCATCCCAAGGTCTTTTACTCGGGCTACATATTCCTTAATTTTGTTAGAGCCATCCAACAACGAATATTCGGTGTGGACATGAAGATGAACAAATGCCATTTTAGTTATTCCCTTTTATAAATATTTCTTTAACTCTTCTGCCTTATCACAGTTCTCCCAAGGCAGAGACACATCATCTCTTCCGAAATGACCATAGGCTGCGGTAGGTTTGTAGATGGGTCTGCGCAAATCCAGCATCTTGATGATGCCTGCAGGGCGCAAATCAAAATTCTCACGAACAATTTCTACTAATTTCTCGTTGGAAAGCTTACCCGTACCAAAGGTGTCCACCATGATGGAAGTGGGTTGCGCCACACCGATGGCGTAGGATAACTGAATCTCGCACTTCTCAGCCAATCCGGCTTTTACGATATTTTTCGCCACATAACGCGCCGCATAAGCAGCACTTCTGTCCACCTTAGTACAGTCCTTTCCGGAAAAAGCACCACCGCCGTGACGAGCCATACCGCCATAGGTGTCTACGATAATTTTTCTTCCGGTAAGTCCGGCATCACCCTGAGGGCCACCAATCACAAATCTACCGGTGGGATTGATGAAAAACTTGGTGTTCTCATCGATCAATTCCGCGGGAAGAACGGGATCAAATACATATTTCTTAATATCTGCATGAATCTGCTCCTGGGTCACTTCCTCATCATGCTGGGTGGAAAGTACCACTGCCTCCAAGCGCACAGGCTTGTTATTCTCATCATATTCCACAGAAACCTGGCTCTTTCCGTCGGGACGCAGGTAGGGCAATGTGCCATCCTTACGCACCTTAGTCAACTGTCTTGCCAGCTTATGGGAAAGAGAAATAGGATAGGGCATAAGTTCCGGGGTCTCGTTGGTGGCATAGCCAAACATCATTCCCTGGTCTCCCGCTCCGATAGCCTCCAACTGTTCATCGCTCATGTTGGCCTCCCTTGCTTCAAAGGCAAGGTCCACACCCATAGCAATATCCGGAGATTGCTTATCCAATGCTACCATTACGGCGCAGGTATTGCCGTCAAATCCGATTTTGGAATTATCATATCCGATATCCACTACGGTCTTACGCACGATGGCCGGCACGTCCAGGTTTGCTTTGGTGGTAATCTCTCCTGTCACCAGCACAAAACCGGTACAACTTGTAGCCTCACATGCCACACGGCTCATGGGGTCCTGTTCCATACACGCATCTAAAATAGCGTCAGACACTGCGTCGCAAAGTTTATCGGGATGTCCCTCTGTTACTGATTCTGATGTAAATAAATGTTTTTCCATTTGTTCTTCCTCTTTCTTTTTTATGAAATAAAGAATCCTTTTGGGTTTCTATGTTTTCTTTTATTGAAAAAGGTCCGCTTGCAACAAGCGGACCTCAATCTTACGATTGTTAATCCTCTTATTGATCGAATGTACTCGCTCAGGTAGGCACCTTCCTATAAGGGGTTGCCGTGGCTTCATCGACCCTATGTGTCTCCACCAACTCTGAATAAGAGAAACTGTATGCAACTGGTTTAACTGGTTTTCAGTCTAAACTTTCTAATATCCTTTTCTGTCTCCACCAAATCAATCTGAGCGCCCAATCCGCGAAGTTTCAAATGAAAATCTTCATAGCCGCGTTCGATGTATTTGATTTCGTCCACAAGGGATACGCCTTCTGCTGCCAATGCCGCAAGCACCAACGCTGCACCTGCACGCAAATCCGGCGAGGAAATGCTGGCACCGGTATAATTATCCACACCGGTAATAATTGCCGTATTACCTTCTACCTTGATATTGGCACCCATCTTGGTAAGCTCGTCCACATATTTGAAACGGTTTTCAAAAATGCTCTCCGTCACAATGCTTGTCCCGCTTGCAAGTGCCAACGCCACCGTAATCTGTGGTTGCATATCTGTGGGATATCCGGGATAAGGAAGGGTCTTGATCTGCGTACTTTTCAAAGGCTTGGAAGCCACCACTCGCACGCAATCATCTGCTTCTTCTACTTCACAGCCAATCTCCAAAAGTTTCGCAGTTATGGATTCCAAATGCTTGGGAATCACATTCTTCACAGTGATATCACCCTTGGTCACAGCCGCAGCCATCATGAAGGTGCCGGCCTCAATCTGGTCAGGAATAATGGTATATTCCGTACCATGAAGAACAGGTACACCTTTGATTCGAATCACATCCGTACCGGCGCCCTTAATATTAGCACCCATACTGTTCAAAAAGTTTGCTACATCCACCACATGGGGTTCTTTCGCGGCATTTTCAATGGTGGAGGAACCTTCCGCCATGGCTGCTGCCATCATCACATTGATGGTGGCGCCCACGCTGGAGACATCCATATAAATATGACTGCCAACCAATTTTTCCGCCTTTGCCTTAATCAGACCGTACTCAATGTTCACCTCAGCGCCCAATGCACGGAATCCTTTCAGATGCTGGTCGATGGCTCTCATTCCGATGTCACAACCTCCGGGAAGTACCACCTCAGCCTGCTTATATTTACCTAATAACGCTCCCAAGAAATAATAGGAAGCACGAATTTTCTTAACGCCTTCTCCATTCACCACCAAACTGTGAATGTTGCCACCATTGACCACTACCTTGTGCCGCTCTGCCCGCTTGATCGAAACTCCGATATCCTGCATGGCATTCAGTACCACATTGGTATCTCTTACGTCCGGCATATTGTCAATATACACGGTTTCATCAGTCATTACGGAAGCAGCAAGAATAGGAAGCGCAGCATTTTTTGCACCTCCTATTTCAACATCTCCCACCAATGGATTACCGCCTTTGATTGCGTACTGTTCCATTCCTATACCTCAGTTTAATTGATACAGAGATCACTCTATTTTTATATGTTACCACAAAATATATTTTTTGTAAACCTGCTGTATACTATATAAGCCATTTTCTGCCAGCCGACAAAACCAGACAATTATTTGATATATTTGAACGGATCCACAGGTGTGCCGTTCACACGAATTTCAAAATGCAAGTGCGGTCCGGTACTGATACCGGTGTTACCACTCTTCGCAATCGTTTGTCCCTGTTTTACAGTCTGACCCACAGATACCAACACCTTGCTCAAATGACCATATCGGGTCTCATTGCCATCCGGATGCTTAATCGTAACCAGATAACCATAACCGCTGGCCCATCCCGCATGAGTAACCTTACCTCCACTGGATGCCTTGATTGTGGTTCCCGTAGGTGTTGCAAGATCTACGCCGGCGTGATTGCTACTAGCGCCTGCCGTAGGTCGGTTTCTATATCCAAATTTTGAAGTGAGTCGCCCACCTGTAAGTGGTCTGATATAGGTAGGAGGCACCTTTGTACCCCTCTCCACAATCTTGGCAACTGCTTCCTTCAAAACTTCTTCTTTCAGAATGGTTCTTGTCACTTCATCATCGTTGACATAAGATTCCTCCACTACAACCTTACGGAATCCGGAGGAGGGCTGCTGGCGTACTTCCTGTTTGGTAGTATACCATTCATCATTGTCAATATACTGCACTTCCGCATCATAAATTTCTTCATAATACTGTGTTTGCGTCCTTTTCACAGACAACTCAGGCTCCGGGATTGTAATATACAGTTTGTCCCCCACATGGAGCGTAGATTCAGAATTTTTCAAGAGATTGCTGTTCATCTCTACGATTTTATCAATGGTGATATTTAGATTAATCGCAATTTCATACAGGGTATCTCCTGTTTTTACTTCATAAATCGCAGCAGATTCCTGCTCCTTGGTCACTTTCTCAATGGCTTCTTCAAGTCCCGTCAACTGACTGGGCGGAAGATATACCTCAACCACTTCCACTTCTTCTACAAAATCAATATCACTGATTCCCAAATCGAAATCTTCAAACCCCATTTCATCTTTGGGCTCCTCCTCCACCTCTCCGGTAAGTCCGGACATAAAGGATTGGATGCCGGCCTCAAAATTAGTACCCTGCATGGTAACAGGTTCTTCCTCCACCTGTTCTACAATGTTGGTAGTCAGCACATTGAACTCTCTCAAATTGTCTAACACCAATTCCACTTTAAATTGGTTTTCAGGATCATATTTAGAAACCGCTGTCTGCAAAATTTGTCTCACGTCATCCAATTTGGGCACGTTGATGATATACTCGTTGATTTTCATAGTATAAGCACGGTGCAATGTACTTTCCTGTACCGCCTCGGCCACCACAGATTCCATACGTAGCAATACATCTTCTTCCGTATCCACATCACCCCAAAGAGCTTTCTTCTCGTCGATGACAAGCTCCATCTCCATGAACATCAGCTCGTCTGTGGCAGATGCCACGTTTTTTCGGGCCCGCAATAAAAGCTTTTCCACATCGGAATCCCCTTTTAAAGTGCCCACATTATGCCCATTCAGGGAAATATGGTAAACCGTTTCGCCAATGTTGCCAATGAATCCACATCCGCGCGCGAAAAAAAGACTTATCACCAAGATGAAAAGCGTGGTCTTAACATGTGCATATTTCAGACTCTTATAATTCGCGTCAAACTTCATAAATATCCTACTTTTTCTTTTTTACACTAAATCCGAACGTACCCAACTGCTCCCCACAACCAAAATAAGTGCCATGGGAGTAAACAATAGGTTTGGCTGCCTCCAAATGAAATTTCTGATTCTCATCCATATACTTTTCATCGGCGTGAACTGCAACAACCTCTGCCAAAAACATATCATGGGAACCTAACGGGAGTATTTCCTTTACTTTGCACTCAATATTCACAGGACTCTGCGCTATCATGGCAGCCTTCACCTGCGTGCCCATAACAGGGGTCAGCCCGGTCTCTTTAAACTTGTCCACATCTCTACCGCTTTTGACACCACAATAATCTGTAGCAAAGGCCAACTCCTCTGTGGTCAGGTTTACCACAAACTCACCGGTTTCCTTCAAAATATCATAGGAATACCGCTCCGGCCTCACAGAAATGCTCAGCATCGGTGGATTGGTACAAACAGTTGCCGTCCAACCGATGGTAATGATATTGTGCTTGCCGTTTTTGTCCGTCATACTGACCATCACGGCAGGCAGGGGATATAACATATTGCCCGGTTTCCACAACTGTTTCGCCATATAGCACCTCTGTTCTTTCGTCTCGTTTTCTAATCTTCTATCGCCCCAAGGGCATAAATCTTAGAATAATTTAATTCCAAACAATTGCAAAACGATATACATCGCCACTACAAAACTCACCACGGACATAGAGAACGCTGCGATGGCCAATCCCAACATAGTATTGGTCTTTTTTAACATCTTAGCTGTGTTTTTGGACACTTCCTCTTCCAGCTGCTGTATCTTACCGGACTCTTCCACTACCACAGCCTGCATATTGCGATACACCTTCACACACTCTTTGTGCAGGCTGGCATCCACCTTAGCCATCAGGTCTCCACCGTCTTTGGTGGCACCGTTTTCCTCCAAAAGCGTCTGCAATCTATCTAAACATTCGTTGTATTCTGCCACGCGATTTCTCATTTTCTTCAGTTCCTCTGCATCTGCTGCTGTGTTTGCTTTTATCATTTCCTGGGCTGTAAACTTCTGCGCCAATTTATCCATAAACATGTCCATTCTCTCTCCTCCCGAGTACAGGCAACAATATGTCCAACATAAGCATCATACCATTTGTGACATAATATTACAACAAAAAGTCATAAAAACCATCTCGTTGGACTCACAAAAGCCACCCTGTGTCTTTCACAAAAAGAACCTCTTATCGAGGCTCCTTTTCCCGGCTGATGGCCGATATTTCTTCGTTTAACTGTAGCATTCTATTATCCAAATCCGACACCATTCTGGCACATTCAATCAATTCATTCTTGATGTGGTCCGGCGCATCTCCTTCGAATTTATAATGAATCTTATGTTCTAGGCTTGCCCAAAAATCCATGGCTACCGTTCGTATCTGAATCTCCACCTTGGTATCCACTGTTCTATCCGACAGATATACCGGTACGGTCACGATCATATGATAGCTCTTATAGCCGCTGGCCTTAGGAAAGGTGATGTAATCCTTCACCGCGATCACTTTAATATCTCTCTGGTCGCTAATCATCTCCGCAATTCTGAAAATATCAGAGGTAAAAGAGCAGATGATACGGATTCCTGCAATATCATTAATGTATTTCACCATGTTATCAATGGTGGATTCAAATCCATTTCTCTTTAATTTTTTAACAATACTTTCCGGCGTCTTAATACGGGATTTGATATGCTCGATGGGGTTATACTGATGTACATGCTGGAACTCATCATTCAAGATTCCCATTTTGGTCTCAATTTGCTTGAGCGCGGCAGTATAAATCAGCGTCACTTCCCGCCAGCTTTCAATTCCCTCGCCTCGGTCTACTTTTAATTCCATTTTTACTCCTTAAAAAACACTCATGTGCAATCTCAGTATAACACACTTTTTTTCATAAATATATACCTGTCAACAAATTTAACGGAATGTTTACATTTCTAAACACCCTGAAAACAACAAAAGCACTCCGCCGAAAACAATATCCTCTTGCCAACATCAACAAAATAGATTACCATAAAAGCAATCACTTTCGAGAAATGAGGAACGACCATGTTTCGGTTATGGGCTAAGATTTTCACAGACAATCGCATGATTTCTGACACGTGTGTCATAGATGAATCCGTGGACACCCGCACACATAAAGTGTTCCGCACCTTAGAGCAGGCCTGCAATGAATTCGACTTAGGTAAACCCATATGGTTGGACAAAAACATTGCAGATTTCAAACGCCTAAGCAAAACCCGATTCCATCAGGATAACTTCATAGAGTCCATCTCCTTTGACTATCTGGAAATTCAAGTCATTGAGGAAGATTAAACTCCACCGATAAAACATCCGCAAAAAAGACACGAAATCCTTTCGGTTCCGTGTCTTTTGTAATCTTTGTTCCTTTTTCTCTCCCTATGGCTTTGCATCCTTTTGCGAAAGTCACTCCTCGTAACCATTGGGATTGTTCTTCTGCCATCTCCATGCATCTTCACACATTTCCCTGATGCCATACTCTGCTACCCAGCCGAGTTCTTCCTTTGCAAGACTGGCATCGGAGTAACAGGTTCCAATATCGCCGGGGCGTCTTTCCTTAATCACATAAGGAATCTTGATGTCGTTGGCTTCCTCGAAGTTCTTTACGATATCCAACACACTGTAGCCTACACCGGTACCCAGATTGTACACGCGTAAACCTGCGCCCTCTTCTACCTTCTTCAAAGCCTTCACGTGTCCTCTTGCCAAATCCACTACATGGATGTAGTCGCGTACACCGGTGCCATCATGGGTATCATAGTCATCGCCAAACACACCCAACTTCTCCAATTTTCCC
>CAJGCP010000046.1 GCA_904501885.1 uncultured Acetatifactor sp.
ATTGGCAGTGCTTATGAGCCGATCATTTTTGCTGCACTTAATTCCTCTAAAGTCATGCTCTCCATAGGTACAAAACCGGAATATTTTAGTGCCGTTTGGGTGAAGAACGAGTGGTCGAGATTTCTCAAAATGCTGAAGAATGACCGCAGTAAGATGCTCATTCCTTGTTACAAGGGGATGGATCCATACGAATTACCCGAGGAGTTCGCCCACTTACAGGCACAGGATATGGGAAAAATCGGATTTATCAATGATATTGTTCGTGGTATCAAGAAGGTTGTTCAAAAAGAGGAAGTACAGTCTGCTGTTGAGAAAGAAACAGTTGTATCTTCCGGCAATCCAACGACAGAACCTCTGCTGAAAAGAGCATTTATGTTCCTTGAGGATGGTGATTGGATTCGCGCAGATGAATTCTGTGAGCAGGTGTTGAACTTAGACCCTGAAAATGCACGAGCATATTTGGGTAAGTTGATGGCGGAATTGCAAGTGCGAACTCAGAGTGATTTACCGTCCCTGCCTCAGCCTTTCGACACTTATGCAAACTTCCAAAAGACCATTCGATTTGCAGATGATGAACTGCGCAGTACACTTCAAGGGTACATAGACTTTATAATTGAAAGAAATTTGACAAACCAGTATAAAGCAGCTGTTGCGATGATGCAGGCAGCCAGCACTTGGGAAGCATATAAGGGGGCTGCTAGGAAATTTGAAGAAATTGTAGATTTCCAGGACTCAAAAGAACTTATCGAAAAGTGCCTTGAAATGGCTGAGGAAGCCAGAATGGAGGCTATCTATAAAACCGCTTATGATGCTATGGAACGTGCGCGTACGGAAAATGAATTCAAGCAGGCGGCAACCAAATTCGACCCGATTCTAACATACAAGGACTCCTCGACACTTGCTCGGAAATGCAATGAAAAAGCAGAAATCGTACGTAAGGATACAATTATAGACAATGTTAAAAAACATATGGATTCAGTACTTTATAGTAATTATGAGTCTTCTATCAAGCAACTTGAAGCTATTTCCGGTTGGAAGGATGCAGACGAACTGATTCGAGTATGTCAGCAAAAATTGGATGAAAAGAAGAACGCGGAAGAAGCGGCTCGTAAGGAAACTGAAAGAATTGCAAAAAGGAATAAAAAGATTGCGATTATAACAGCGTCAATTGTGTGTGCAGTGATTGCGTTTGTGATTATTCTAAATAGTGTGATTATTCTAAATAGCAAATATAATCAAGCTGTTGCGATGATGGAAGCAGGAAACATTATTGAAGCATATAAATCTTTTGCAGCATTAGAAGGATATAAAGACAGTGTTACAAAGACAGAATCAATTTACAAAGAGTATCCGAATGAGCGTAAAGTGTTTGATTTGCTAAATGCTGAAGCTGGGGACTATGTCTATTTTGGAGCATATGAACAGGATAATAACAAGTCAAATGGAAAAGAAAATATCGAATGGCTTGTGCTTGAAAGACGAGAGAACCAAATATTAGTTGTAAGTAAACATGCTCTTGACTGTCAGCAATATCATAAAGAGTATAAAGATATTACGTGGGAAAAATGTACGCTACGCTCATGGCTAAATGGTAGTTTTATAAATACTGCGTTTTTTGAAGAAGAGAAGAAAAATATTCCTACCGTGACGGTGTCTGCGGATAAGAATCCTGAGTATAGCACCAATCCGGGTAATGCGACCCAGGATAAGGTATTTTTATTAAGCATTCCAGAAGCAAACAAATACTTTAAGTCAGATACTGCACGTCAATGCAAGCCCACAGCTTACGCAGTTGCCCAAGGAGCTTATAAAGGCGACGATGGCAACTGTTTGTGGTGGCTGCGGTCCCCCGGTCTCGATCAGGGTTTTGCGGCTCGTGTCGACAGCGACGTCAATGAGCTTGGTAACAATGTCGACAGTGATATTCACGCCGTCCGCCCCGCTTTATGGATAGATCTGGACTCTTGATTCTTCGCATCTGAGAACATTCACTCAGCGCCGTAGGCGCAAATGTGCGAGTGCCGTAATCATAAAAATACCCCGTAAGGATAAGATTGCCTGTTTCGTCATCTTGTGATATCCTTTGATGGAAATGAAAATGTAGTTGTTCCTACTGTGTGGAGGAGTTCGCTTGTGAGTGTTGAGAATAGAAAAGTGCAGGCGCTATCAAAAGGCTGGGGATTTCTTGATATAATGCACATGGATAGGCGTGTGGCGAGAATCTATGAAAATGGTAGATGCACGATTAGAAGTGAAAATGTCCCAGAAACAAGCAGCCGTTGAGGCGGTTAGACGCATTGGACTGAATCAAATCAGAGAGATTGATAGAAACTGGTTTGAGGATAAAAAGCATGAGAAAATGTTTTTTAAAAGGCTTGCTGTTTTACAAGAATTGATATAACAACTCCTATGTAGATTTGGTCAAACAGCCAAAATCTACATAGGAGTTTTTGTTTACCCTCGGCTTATTAATAGCAAAAAATAAGCTAACCCCAGGGGCAAAGGAATTCTTGGTCTTCAACCTACTCCCATTCGGGAACCCAGCCGTATCCATCACGAGTTAACTTATTTGCAGTATAGCATATGCAATTCAAATGTCAATATGAATTCTCAATTGACATACAATTATTCGTATTGTAGTATAATATTAGAGATAAAAGTAAATTACATGCATACAAAAGATACGGTTCCAAAGACAAAAATAATAGAGTATTAATGAGAAAGGACCTTATTGGTATGCGTGAATTAGAACAGGCAAAGAGACGAGACCGCAAGGTATATATTACAGATATTGCAATTGAAAAAGTCCCATATATTGAATATCGTGGGTTTGATTCAGAAAAATGTAAGATCATGCAGGAATTAACAAGGAATGTTCTTCTTTTATCTAAAGAAGAAAATGATAGCAATGAAGTTGCTATTACCTGTGATTTGGGATCCTCCAATCCGCTTGATAAATTCGGTATTGCACTGGGAACGGAACACGAAGTAGATATACTCGCAGACACGTTATCGAATCATATTATAGTTTCGCAAGATTCTGTTGCAGTGGTGGTGATGCATAATCATCCATCTACGCAGACATTTTCGTTGCAGGATATTCAGTTCTTTTTGCAATACAATATGATAGAGGTAATGGTGGTTGTATCGAATCAAGGCTCGGTACATTATATGATGCGTGAAAAAGGATATGATTATAGGAAGGCATTTCAATTATTTCAGGAAAGTATTGCGGAATTAACTCCGTATTCGCACGTTGCTGAACAGTATTTAGCGGCGCTGTCTTTTTTAGCAAAATGTAGTGAAGTTGGTTTGTTATATCGATAGGGAGACTATATATGAAAAGCACTGCGTTAAATGATATGAAGTATAATTTTGAACCGTTGAAACTTTTTGAGCGTAACCCTGATTATAAGGTAAACGAGCAAGAATTAAAAAAAAGCATGGAAAAAAGCAGAGAATTGATTTCAAGAATTCATAAAAAGAGAAAAAAGAGTTCGGCGGATTAGAATGACACGACAACTCCTATGTAGACTGGGTGAACAACCCAAATCTACATGGGAGTTTTTTATGGTTTGTTGATAATGGGTTAGATGATTCGTTCTAATCGATTACCTATTCAACCTATAAATCGCAAAATTCAACACCGCAGCAAACACGCACCAAATCAGGTATGGTATCTGCAGATATGCTGCCAGGGGCTCTATCTGATAGAACTGATAAATCATAACAATAATAAGTACAATCAAAACCACCAGCCAGATAAAGGCGGCCAGGTATTGACCAAACCCGAAGAAAATAATGCTCCAGAAGAAATTAAAGAACAACTGGATGCCGTAGGTGGTGAGAGCAGTTTCCTTCATGGGACTGTCAGAGGTATAGATGATGTAGGAGGAAAGTCCCATCAACAGATATAGGATGGTCCACACAATGGGGAACAGAATGGCAGGTGGGGCAAAGGATGGCTGATTGATTTTACTGTAGAGGGACATATCTCCACTGAAAATACTGGAAAGAATCCCTACAGCAAGTGGTATCAGCAGGGCAATGATAAATGTAGTTCGGTTCTTTTTGTTCATAAATAAATTACTCTTTTTTTATATGTATATGCATTGAGAAAAAGTTCATAACTTGGTATAATTTTCTAAAATTAACAAAATGAACACATTTGTGTTGTAAAATACAGAAAGCGAGGAGCAAAAATGGAACTGAAGTTTGAACAAATGAAAGAACTGGTAACGGGCGCAGTCTATATGGAGGAGGAAGATGGATTCCTTCGTATGCATCGGTTTACGAAAGAACAAGAGGAGATGTATCGGGAATTAACCTGGGATTTCTTTTACAAAACACCTGCCACAGCCGGTATCAAATTGTGTTTTCACACGGACAGTGAGCATTTGGGGTTGAAAGTAAAAACTTTCAAAGCTTCTATGAGATCCTACTTTTCCGTAGATGTTTTAGTAAATGGGGAACGAATCGGAAATATCGATAACTTTTCTGACAGAACCTTGCCCCAGGATTATACCCAAGAGGAGTTTGCGTTTGGAGAATATGAGATGATGTTTTCTCTTGGTGAGGGTGTGAAACAGGTTTGTGTGCACCTGCCTTGGTCGGTGGCTACATTGCTTGCCCCCATGATTGTGGATGATGGAGCATTTGTACGTGCAGTGAAGCCTGCAAAAAAGATGCTCGTGTTTGGCGATTCCATTACTCATGGATATGATGCCCTTCGCCCTTCCAATCGTTATGTGGCCAAATTGGCGGGAAAACTGGATGCAGAGGAATATTGCAAAGCCATTGGCGGAGAGGGGTTCTGTCCCTATCTTTTACAGTGGAAGGAGTCTTTTGATCCGGATTATATTTTGGTTGCTTATGGTACAAATGATTGGAATAAGATAGGGAAGGAACAGTTTCTGTCCCTTTGCAGGGAATTCTATGCTACATTGAACCAATATTATCCTAATGCAGTTATTTTCGCTATGACGCCCATTTGGCGAAAGGATATGCATGAGGATAGAGCGTTTGGACCATTTGAACAGGTGGAAGAGGCCATTCGTGAATGTGTAAAGGATCTTGCAAATGTGAAGGTGATTTCAGGGATGGATTTTGTGCCTCATGATGAAAACTATTATGCGGACCTTCGCCTGCATCCCAATGATAAGGGATTTGCATGTTATTTTGAGGCGTTATATAAAAGAATAAAAGAGGAAATAAAAGAGCCATGAGTAAGCGAAAAATCTTAGTGGTGGACGACGAAAGCAGAATGCGAAAACTGTTAAGCGACTACCTTGTAAGGGAAAACTATACGGTGGTGGAAGCAGCTGACGGAGAAGCGGCCTTGGATGTTTTTTTTGCCAACGGCGATATTGCGTTGGTGGTGTTAGATGTGATGATGCCGAAGTTGGACGGCTGGGAGGTGTGCAGGGAAATTCGAAAACTGTCCCGAGTACCCATTATCATGCTTACCGCTAAGGCGGAAGAGGCGGATGAACTAAAGGGCTTCGATTTGGGGGTGGACGAGTACATCGGTAAACCCTTCAGCCCTAAGATTCTTATGGCACGCATTGAGGCGATTTTAAGAAGAAGTCAAGGCGCCGAGGGAGATTTGCTGGAGTGTGGCGGTATCTGTATAGACAGAGGTGCCCACATTGTTACCATAGATGGCAAACCTGTGGATTTGAGTTATAAGGAGTTTCAACTTTTGTCCTACTTCGTTGAAAATAAAGGTATTGCACTGTCTAGAGAGAAAATACTGAACCAAGTATGGAATTATGACTATTATGGAGATGCCAGGACCATCGACACCCATGTGAAAAAACTTCGCAGTAAGTTGGGTGAGAAGGGTGATATGATAAAGACCATCTGGGGGATGGGGTATAAATTGAGCGAAGACAGTGAGTAAAGCAAAAGTGTCCTGCAAATTTATTTGTAAGGACACTTTTATTTTACGAACGAACGGACATGAACAACGAAGCGCAACGCGCGAGAGTTGTAAATGGACGCGGGTGCGAGAGTGCGAAGCGCGAAGCAACCGGCTGAGAGATTGATATGTGTTTAATTGCTGTGAATATATACAGCAATGTTTTTACAATTGTAAAATATTAGTAAATTTGTTATTATATAGATAGGTGTAACCTCAAATAATTAGCATATTAATACTTTGGTGTCGTTATGCAAGAAGGAGAAAAATAGTAATGAAAAAAACATTGTATTTTTTAAATCAAGTATTTTTTTGGATATTATCGATATTCTTTTTTCTATTTTCTATGTGCTTTTTCTGTATGAATACTCCGGCATGTGGTTTGGTTTTGCTAGTAACAGCAATTTTAACTAATCCCAAATTTTTAATATTACTAAACAAACGTAATATTTATTATAAAAATTGGATGATGGTTTTGGTCTCAATTGTCGGGATTCTTACATGTGTGATGATATATCCAACAAGTATAAGTGCTGACCTGGAAACAGATATTGATGCAGAGAGTGAAAATGTAAACTTAGAAGGAGAAATCATTGACATTAACAATCTTGATATGTATCCTTTTGGAGAATCCATGAAAAAAGTGCTTGATGAAATTGGTGTTGATGATAGCACAGAGGCAGTATGTGAAGTTGATAATTTTTCTACACTTACGATTAAATTAACGACAAAGACCAAACAGTTGTGGGTATGTTTTGGTGATTTGTTGGATGATATTAGGGAAATTGAATGGATTAAAGATTATAATGATCATTCGATTTATTATTATTTGCCGGAGAAAAATCATTATTACAATGAACCTATATATTCATATAAAACAAATGAAATTATTAAAGATAAAATAGATGGTTTATCTGAAAAATATCCCTTGATAGTTTCAGTAGAGCAGTTGGTTCAAGAAATAAACGCGGACATACAGTCTGCAAGTGAAAGATATAATGGCAAATGGGTTCAAATAACAGGCACAGTCAGTTATGTATCCGACGGAGGTGATATGTATGGGTATTATCTCTATGGTATACGTGGAGCTGAAGGACTGAAGATTACCTGCTGGATAGAGACAGAGAACAAGAAATTTTCGGTGGGAGACAAAAAAACTTTTTTAGGTAAGATGAGGGAAGTTAGTTTGTTAAATAATACTGAAATCGCAGATTGTAAGGTTGTAGAGTGATAATAATATAAATAACAAATTAACTATAAATTGTATTGAGTTCAAAATTGCTTGTAATAATCTCGATTTCTGCTATAATATAATTAACAAAAGGCAATCGCCACAGAGTGGTTGACCAGTATAAGAAACAAAAGCCTTCCCGCACTGGCCAAAGTACAGGGAAGGTTTTTGTTATATTACTGACAAACCATATAAATGAATGTCAGCAACGCTAAGAGGAACATTCCGAACGACATGATGTCTGAAAAACCGAAATTACCATTCATAAGCATCACCTCCATTCTATGTAGAATGAAGGTCAACCACCCTGTATCACGATTGCCAGTAGCATTTCTGCTACTAAGATAATTATAACACAAACAAGAATCGAACACAAGTTCGAATTGCAAAAACGGAGGGAAAATAATGTATCAAGCGTCAGAGAATAGATATGAATCAATGCGTTATTGTGCAAGTGGCAACAGTGGACTGAAATTACCACTCGTGTCCCTTGGTCTGTGGCACAATTTTGGCGACGGAGCTGATTATGAAAATATCAAAGCCATGTGTTTCACAGCGTTTGATAAAGGAATTACACATTTTGACTTGGCTAATAATTATGGTCCGCCCTATGGGTCTGCTGAGAGGAATTTTGGTAAGGTATTACAGGAGGAACTTGGCAGATATAGAGATGAATTGCTGATCAGTACCAAGGCCGGTTTCGATATGTGGCCCGGACCCTACGGGGATTGGGGTAGCAGAAAGTACCTTTTGTCCAGTTTAGATCAGAGTTTGAAGCGTATGGGACTGGAATATGTGGATATTTTCTATCATCATCGTATGGATCCTAATACTCCATTGGAAGAGACTATGGGAGCACTGGATCAGGCAGTTAGAAGTGGTAAGGCGCTGTATGTTGGCTTATCCAACTATGATGGTCCTACCTTGGAACGGGCAACCGCAATCTTAAATGATTTGAAAACACCCTTTATCATCTGTCAAAATCAATATTCTATTTTTGAGAGAACCGTGGAAAACAATGGGCTGAAGGATACAGCCAAGAGACTGCAAAAAGGCATCATTGCATTTAGTCCTCTGTGCCATGGATTGTTGACAGACAGATATTTAAATGGTGTTCCGGAAGATAGCCGTGTAGGTAAGAATGAGCGGTATCGCTATTTATTGTCCGCGGAAACGATGGATAGGATTCATAAGTTAAATGCGTTGGCGGCGGAGAGAGGACAGTCATTAGCGCAAATGGCATTATCCTGGGTACTCCGGGATGGAATTGTCACCAGTGTGTTGATTGGTGCATCCCGACCGGCTCAGATTTTAGATAATCTTGGAGTTCTAAATCATAGTACATTCACCGACGAGGAATTAACGCTAATTGATAAAATTTGCGGAATTCAGTAAGTTATATTTTATGATAAATGAAAGAGAAGTCGAGCACATCTTTGCTCGACTTCTTTGCCATTGTTTTTATCTTTTATAAATCAGTAAATTGTTGGTTTCAATACATTCTGCATTCTTAAATTCTTCGTGAATCCAATCCAGCACGATATGGTTTTCATATTGATATCTGTAGTCAGGATTTTTTTCAAAGTTTTTATCGACAATCACCACATTGGGTATTCGTTCCGAATGCATGTCATAAAATTCCAGAAATACTTCGTCGAAGACGGTGGTTCCCTGTACCGAAGGACTGGCGATGGTGGCACCGGTTACCAAGTAATAAAGGTTTTCACAACCAAAGTATAGGAGGTTGTCCTCATCGGTTATATGGTTCAAAATCACAGGAATATTTTCATTAAACTGTGCAGCCAAATCCTTATGTACATAGATTCCCTTGGCAGGCCCCTCTGTAATTTGGCCCAAAGGCATACGGACAGTGACAGGAATGCAACCGGTGACGCGTACTAATACAAGTTTGGATATCAGCAAACTGCCGATGAATAGGACACATACAGCATAGGAAAGGATTCTAACTAAATTGCTTTCCTTCCATTTGTCCGCAAGCAGTTCGCAAATCAGGAAGAGGCTACCCACTACACCGATGTACACTCTGGCAAAAGAGATTTCCAGAGACATGTTGGTCAGCAAAGCGGATGCCAGGATGCCAACAACGCCCGGGAGAATGGTCAAATACAGATATGGTTTGCAGCGGTCTTTGAGCAGCGTACATACATGGATGCCGATAACGACAATAAACACATATCTAAAATATAGATAGAACTGGTTTTCGTCTCCCAAAAGGGACCCCCATATGTGGCGGAAGAGAAGGACTACCAACACATATAATAAGAAAAGGAACCGGTAGTGTGAATTTGTCCAAATTTTGTTCGTTGTGATATTGTTCTCTGCATTGGCTTTATTATGTTTCTTGAAAATGCGTGTAATTCCAATGGTAATTCCGGTCAATAACAGCGCAAACGGTAAGCAGATAGCCAAATCCAGTAAAAGTTGGCCTAATTCTTTTCCATATTCGCTGAAACGGAATGCCACACTGACCGAATGGGATTTGTCCATAAATAGCATGGAAAGATGGCTGCGAAATTCGGAAAATGTCATATAGCTTCTTAGGTAAATAAGGAAAAACAATCCCAGTAGAGCGGGGACAGCGGTGAAATTAACGCATACGACGAACTTTTCTTTCAAATTCTTGCCGAACATGGCACATATTCCAATCAGATAAACAGGGTATAATAATATCATGGTGGGGTAAGTCATTAGTGTCAAAAACATACCGGATCCGGCAAGCCATAGATATCGGGACTGATGAGTTCGCTCATAGGTAAGTAAAGACAAAAAGACAATCAACACACCCCAATACTGCATCAATTCAAATTCCGGCAAAGAAATCCATTTAGGCAAAAAATTTACATGTACTAAAAAGATAAGCAGGCTGCCGGTGTGATCAAAACATTTGCGTGCCGTCTGATATAGCCAATAGCCTAACACCAGATGGAGAAGGGTGCCCACAATACGTAAATAGAGAACGATGCCTGTGGTGGTACCTCCCAACCAAAGGTAGGGTAGTATAAACAGGGTGGAGCCGAAGGCGCTCATTTGGTGTGGCTCCCACATATGTAGAAATAGTTTATCACCGATGGCCAAACGATAGGATTGTGCGATTGCATAAGCTTCATCAATATCAAATCCGATGAACAGAGTTTTGCATATTGCCAATGCGGACAAAAAGAGCAGGGATGCGTGAATTATCAGTTGTGCTGTTTTCGTCCATCTTGCCTGACTGGTCATAACCTGTGAATTCCTTTCTGAAATCTCTGTATCCATCTTACCTTTTTCACAGAAAAGTGTCAACGAATAAATACTTGTCACAGGTCCCTGTGGATGTTAGAATTTGATTGTATTTGACAGAGAGGTAGAGCAAATGAAACATTCTATCAGACGACAATTTGCATTGATATTTATCGGCTTGGTGGCAGGCACAATTGTGCTTTCTTTGTGCATTCATCATGTATTTCTGGAATCCTTCTATATGAGAAGGAAAACCACGGTGATTTTAGACGCCTATGAAAGTATTGGACAGATGACGGGAGAGGATATTTATTCTACGGATAATTTCTATCATAAATTAGAAGAAATCTGTCGGGTTAACAACATCACAGTGTTTATCATGGATGCAAATTCTCAAACCAGGTTTGTTTCCTCTAACGGGGGTAGGGAACTGGAAGCCAGATTGATGGG
>CAJGCP010000047.1 GCA_904501885.1 uncultured Acetatifactor sp.
TTAACTACTGCTACCCAGTACTCCAAAGTACCCTTACCGGAACCCATACGAGTTTCAGCGGGCTTAGCTGTAACGGGCTTGTCAGGGAAAATCTTGATCCAAACTTTACCGGTACGCTTTGTATAACGGGTAAGCGCAATACGTGCTGCTTCAATCTGATTAGACTTAATCCAGCAAGGTTCTGCAGCTACCAAACCATACTCACCGAAAGTAAGAGTGTTACCTCTCATAGCCTTACCGGTCATGGTGCCACGGAACTGTTTACGACGTTTAACTCTCTTAGGCATTAACATGATTATTTATCGCTCCCTTCCATCTGATTTCCCTTTGTAGGAAGTATCTCGCCTTTGTAAACCCAAACTTTTACTCCGACTTTACCATAGGTAGTATCAGCCTCAGCAAATCCGTAATCGATATCTGCTCTCAAGGTCTGAAGAGGAATAGTACCTTCACTGTAGAACTCGGTACGAGCCATATCAGCACCGCCCAAACGTCCTGAACAGGAAGCCTTAATTCCGAGTGCGCCAGCCTTCATGGTTCTGCCCATGCAAGACTTCATTGCACGTCTGAAGGAAACACGGTTCTCAAGCTGCTGAGCAATGTTCTCTGCAACCAGCTGCGCGTCTCTATCAGGTCTCTTAATTTCTTTGATGTCAACCAATACTTTCTTTCCGGTCATCCTGGAAAGTTCGTTCTTGGTTACTTCGATTTCAGCACCGCCCTTACCGATGATAACACCGGGCTTTGCAGTGTGAATGATAACTCTTACTCTGTCAGCTGCTCTTTCAATTTCAATCTTAGAAATACCGGCGCTGAACAACTTTTCCTTCAAATACTTTCTGATGTTGTAGTCTTCTACGAGGTACTCGGAAAACTCACTCTCAGCGTACCATTTGGAATCCCAATCTTTAATAACTCCGACTCTCATGCCGTGAGGATTAACTTTCTGTCCCATAGTATTGTTTGCTCCTTTCCCTACTTCTTCTCATCCAACACAACAGTGATATGGCTCATTCTCTTCTCGATTCTATAAGCTCTACCCTGTGCTCTGGGGTGAACACGTTTCATTGTAGGTCCCTTGTTTGCATAACATTCAGCAACGTAAAGGTTATCCTTATTCATGCCGTTGTTATTCTCTGCATTTGCCGCAGCGGACTCCAGTAACTTCTTAACAAGGCTGGAAGCATATCTGGGATTGTACTCCAGAATAGCAAGTGCAGTCTGCAAATCTTTACCTCTAATAGCATCCAATACAAAGCATGCCTTCTGAACAGAAACTCTTGCATAAGACAACTTTGCTGAAGGTCTTGTATCCTTCTGAGCGTTACGCTCTCTCTTAATTTGACTTCTATGTCCTTTAGCCATAGATATATCCTCCTTTTCAATAACGCATCTGCTACGGTTCACCCGCAGTCAGACACTGTGCAACACCCTCTCGGGTGATTGTGCGTTAGCGTCCAATTATCTAACTTTGGACTTCTTCTCATCCTTACCGTGTCCACGATAGGTTCTGGTTGCAACGAACTCGCCCAACTTATGGCCTACCATATCTTCTACCACATATACGGGTACATGTTTTCTTCCGTCATGAACAGCAATTGTGTGTCCAACAAAGGAAGGGAAAATGGTGGAACGACGGGACCAGGTCTTGATTACCTGCTTCTGTCCGGATGCGTTCATAGCGTCAACCTTCTTAAGCAAACTAGCGTCTGCGAAGGGTCCTTTTTTAATTGATCTAGACATTTCTTTTCCTCCTCAATTATTTGATTGCTCTACCATCGCGTCTTCTTACAATCAGCTTGTTAGAAGCCTTTTTCGCCTTACGGGTCTTCAGACCAAGTGCAGGCTTGCCCCAAGGTGTACAAGGACCGGGACGACCGATACCTGTCTTACCTTCACCACCACCGTGAGGATGGTCGTTGGGGTTCATTACGGAACCGCGAACTGTAGGGCGGATACCCATGTGACGCTTACGTCCTGCTTTACCGATCTTTACAAGGTTGTGGTCTACATTACCAACAACACCGATGGTTGCACGACATACGAGGGGAACCATTCTCATTTCACCGGAGGGAAGACGAAGGGTTGCGTACTTACCTTCCTTAGCCATCAGCTGTGCGCTGTTACCAGCGGAACGAACCATCTGGCCACCCTTACCGGGATACAACTCAACATTGTGTACCTGAGTACCTACGGGGATCTCGGACAGAGGCAAGCAGTTACCCACTCTGATTTCTGCGCCGGCACCGTTCATTACCTTCATACCGTCGGTCAAACCTTCGGGAGCAATGATGTATGCCTTCTCGCCATCCTCGTAGCAGATGAGTGCGATATTTGCAGTTCTGTTAGGATCGTACTCGATACCAACAACAGTTGCCATAACGCCATCTTTGTTTCTCTTGAAATCGATAATTCTGTACTTTCTTCTGGAACCACCACCATGGTGTCTCACAGTAATCTTTCCCTGATTGTTACGACCGGCATTCTTCTTCAGAGAAGTGCAAAGGCTCTTCTCAGGAGTGCTCTTTGTGATTTCGGAGAAATCGGAGCCAGTCATATTTCTTCTGGAAGGTGTATAGGGATTGTATGTCTTAATTCCCATTTCTTTATCTCCTTTTCTTTGATTCTTTGCGCGGCATCTCTTATGCCGCATACCTTAACCATTCGCTAATTACAGTCCTGCGAAAATCTCAATATCCTTGCTGTCAGCGGTAAGCTTAACAATTGCCTTCTTGGTCTTAGCAGTCTTGCCGAATACCATACCACGTCTCTTGGTTTTACCATCTGCATTCATGGTGTTAACGCTTGCTACCTTAACGCCATCGAACATCTTTTCAACAGCTTCTTTGATCTGAGACTTGTTTGCTTCTGTATGAACCAGGAATGTATATTTCTTCTCGCCCATACCAGCCATACTCTTCTCGGTGATAACCGGTTTGAGGATTACGTCATAGTATTTAATATCAGCCATTATGCGTACACCTCCTCGATTTTTGCAACAGCGTCCTTAGTAAGAACTACTGTCTTAGCATTCATAATGTCATAAACATTAATTGTGTTTACCAATGTGGTATCTACATTTGCCATGTTTCTTGCGCTCATAACTACGTTGCTGTCGTTATCTGCAAGAACTACAAGACCCTTCTCTACCTTCAGGTTAGCCATAACCTGTGCGAAATTCTTGGTCTTGATTTCTTCAAACTTCAACTCATCAACTACAACGATCTTGTTGTCCTGAACCTTGCTGGTCAAAGCAGACTTAAGAGCTGCTCTCTTTTCCTTCTTGTTAAGTTTGAATGAGTAATCTCTGGGAACGGGAGCGAATACTACGCCGCCGCCTGTCCACTGGGGAGCACGGGTGGAACCCTGTCTTGCATGACCGGTACCCTTCTGTCTCCAGGGCTTTCTTCCGCCACCGGAAACTTCAGCACGGGTCTTAGCCTTCTGTGTTCCCTGACGATTATTTGCAAGCTGCTGTACAACTGCCATGTGTACAAGGTGCTCATTTACGGGGGCACCGAATACTGCATCGTTTAATTCGATTGTACCAACTTCTTTGCCTTCCATATTATAAACAGATACTTTTGCCATATGATTGGTCCTCCTTTCGCGTTAAACTATGCTTCAACCTTAACGGTCTGTTTAATGGTTACTAATGCGTTCTTAGCTCCGGGTACTGCACCCTTCACCAAAAGCAGATTCTTCTCAGCATCTACTCTTACAACTTCAAGGTTCTGTACTGTTACCTTTACACAACCCATATGTCCGGGCATTCCCTTGCCCTTAAATACACGGCTGGGGGATGAACATGCACCGTTGGAACCCTGATGACGATGGAACTTGGAACCGTGCTTCATAGGTCCTCTGTGCTGGCCCAATCTCTTGATTGCACCCTGGAATCCTTTTCCCTTAGAGATTGCAGAAGCGTCTACCTTATCGCCTGCAGCGAAGATGTCTGCCTTAATCTCTGCACCCAAGGTATATTCCTCAGCGTTCTCAAACTTGAACTCTCTGATATATCTCTTGGAGCTAACGCCTGCCTTCTTGAAGTGGCCCTGCTCAGCCTTGGTAGCACCATGTCTGTGGATTACTTCCTTCTTGCCGTTTGCATCCTTGTTGATGATTCTGTCTTTCTTGTCTACAAAACCAACCTGCACTGCACTGTAGCCATCATTCTCAACAGTCTTAACCTGAGTTACTACACAGGGGCCTGCCTGAAGAACGGTTACGGGAACCAGCGCGCCATCTTCATTGAAGATTTGTGTCATTCCGACTTTTGTCGCCAAAATTGCTTTCTTCATGTTTCCTCTCTTTCTGCCTCGTGGGCTTTCTACATAGCGGACCACCGATTACTGTTGCGATATAATCATGTGTTCTTACGTCTAAGTAGAGGTTTTAATTTGTTTCTTCTTAATTAATTTTTTTTAACTAATTACTTAGTCTTCATTTTGATATCGATGTATACACCAGCGGGCATCTCCAGTCTCTGCAAAGCATCTACAGTCTTCTGGGTAGGTGTAATGATATCGATAAGTCTCTTATGAGTTCTCTGCTCGAACTGTTCTCTGGAGTCTTTGTACTTGTGTACTGCTCTCAAGATAGTAACAACCTCTTTCTTAGTAGGAAGGGGCACAGGTCCACTTACCTCAGATCCGGTTTTCTTTACAGTCTCGATGATTTTCTTAGCAGATGCATCAACCAACTGATGCTCATAAGCCTTAAGGGTAATTCTCATTACTTGATTTGCCATAAAAAAAGTCGCCTCCTTTTCGCACTTTCATTTCTCAAGTACGACAAGCGGTGACTGTACACTCTCCCGTGTGTGTCCTAAATTCTCACGCAACAAACTCGAATTCTCTCAACTTCACACGTCGTTTCTGCATCAAATGCAGACTTAATTTTGGTACAGTGACTTGTCGTCAGTTTCCTAACTTGACATTCGCTCCACGGAAAACCTGGTTGGCATTGCTGACAACCAGCAACCTCACGCTTCATAGCTATCATGCCACAGCAAGTAACAATATACATTAAAATCAAGCACTTTGCAAGCATTTTTTGAAAAAATTTTAAAAATATTTTTTAGACGCAAAAAGATTGCATCTTGCCCCCAACGCCGCCATGGTGTATGATACACTATATATAGAAGAAACGCATTAAAAAACACAATAGAGAGGTGTTATTATGTGGATTGCCGACAATTGGAAAGACTATCAGGTGCTGGATACCAGCAATGGTGAAAAATTGGAACGCTGGGGCGATTACACCCTGGTGCGTCCTGACCCCCAGGTTATCTGGAATACTCCTCACAACCATAAGGGCTGGAAAAATAAGAATGGTCACTATCACCGCAGCACCAAGGGAGGTGGTGAGTGGGAATTCTTCAATCTCCCCCAAGAATGGACCATTCAGTACGATCTGCATGGCAGAGCCCTGACTTTCCACTTGAAGCCTTTCAGTTTCAAACATACCGGCCTCTTCCCTGAACAGGCCACCAACTGGGATTGGTTCTCTGACCTGATTCAGAAAGCAAACCGCCCTGCAGACAAGCCCGTCAAGGTATTGAACCTGTTTGCCTACACCGGTGGAGCCACATTGGCTGCCGCATCCGCAGGCGCACAAGTCACCCATGTGGATGCCTCCAAAGGTATGGTGGGCTGGGCCAAAGAAAATGCCATCTCCTCCGGTTTGGGCGATGCTCCCATCCGCTGGCTGGTAGACGACTGTGTGAAATTCGTGGAACGGGAAATCCGTCGTGGCAATAAATACGACGGCATCATTATGGATCCTCCCTCCTACGGCAGAGGCCCCAAAGGGGAAATCTGGAAAATAGAAGAAAGCATCTGGCCCTTCGTGGAACTTTGTACACAGATACTTTCTGACGATGCACTATTCTTTTTGATTAATTCTTACACCACCGGTCTACAACCCGCTGTTCTTTCTTATATGATTAACACAGCGGTGACCAAGCGCTTCGGCGGTCATGTGGAAGCCCAAGAAATCGGACTGCCCGTACAGGAATCCGGACTGGTACTGCCCTGCGGTGCTTCCGGTAGGTGGCAGAGGGACTAGATCTCCCTACGCAAAGCAAGTTATTTACAATTACATCAGAGGCGCAATAAACCGCATCAATCTTCCCTGCAACCGGACATACCACTTTTGGTTTCCATAATCGTCCTCGGTGGCAGGGATACTTTTTGCCAAAGTATCCTGCACGTCTGCTTCTATGTCTGCAATCACGGAATGCCTGTAAAACAAAACGCCACATTCGAAATGGTGGTACAGGCTGCGGTAATCCATATTGACGGTACCTACCACCGCTTTTTCTCCATCCACCACCATCACCTTGGCATGAACGAAGCCGGGCTCATACTCATAGATTTGCACACCTGCTGCCAGCAATTGATTATAATAGGTCTTTGCCAGCACAAAGGCATATTGTTTGTCCGGAATATGAGGCATGATAATCTTCACTTCCACACCTCGTTTAGAGGCGTAGGTCAAGGCATCTATCATCTGATGGTCCAGGATGAGATAGGGAGTCATGATATGCAGGTACCGATGGGCGGTGTCAATCAAATCCAAATAGACCTTCTCTCCCACCCGCTCCCGGCCTAAGGGGCTGACACTGTAGGGAATAACATATCCCTGCTCCTGTTTGTGAGTTACCGTCTGCTCCTGCTTCTCCATTCGACTTGTGTCCCGTTCGCTGCGGTACCGGCCCAAATCCTCCACGTTCTTTCCCGACGCATTCCACATTTCCAAAAACAAATAGGTCAGGCGTTCCACTGCATCACCACGCAGCATCACACCAGTGTCCTTCCAGTGTCCGAAGCGTTCCTTCTCATTGATATACTCATCCGCAATGTTGATCCCGCCGGTAAATGCCACCTGCCCATCTATCACCAGAATCTTTCTATGGTCACGGTTGTTATAATGGGGTGAAAAGATTAAACGGATGGGCGCAAAGGCTCTGGCTCGCATGCCGTTTTGCTCAATCAGTTTGGAAAAATAGGAGGGCAGGTTGATAAGGGTATTAGTGCCATCATAGAGAAAGCGGATTTCTACCCCTTCCTCCGCCTTGCGCCAAAGGATTTCCAGCAACTCATCCAGCATCTTCCCTTCACACACGATGAAAAATTCAATAAATATAAATTTCCTTGCCTTTTCCAGTTCCCGTTTCATTGCAGCAAACTGCAATTCTCCCAGGGGGAAATATTCCGCTTCCGTATTGCTGTACAGCACACCGCCATCATAAGCGGTCAGATATTGCACCAGCCCTGCCATGCGGGGATCATCTACAGTCATACGCTCCGCCAGTCCCGCAGGTCTATACATATGCGCCGCATGTATTTTCCTTTGTTCCTGAATCGCCAGACGAAGTTTTCTCGTACCCGGTCCGGATCGGATGGTAGCATAAAATATGGCACCAAAGACAGGTAAGATAGCGATGAGAAGCATCCAGGATAATTTCATATCCGGATTGCCCCCATCGTTATAAATGTCGATGATAGAGATCACACTTATAATTAGGAAGAGAATGTAAAACCAAAAGCTGTAATTGCTTAGCTTATAATAGGCAATCATCATAAGAACAAACTGCGCCATAAAACCAAGCAGTAAAAAAATTGCCCTGCCGTATATAAACTTTTTTATCTCCCCAAATCGTAGCTTTTTCTGCAAATCTCTGTTCATATTTTTACGCACTGCCCTTCTCACTACTACTCTTCCATGATTCCAAACAAAATATGTAATATAATGTTATCATCTTAAACAAAAACTTCCACTAAAAATATATAAACATTTTGTGAAAATATAAAAAACGCCGGCCCGTTTCACCGAGCCGGCGTCCCCCCATAGGAAAAAATTAGGCGGCTTTTTTTGCCTCTAATTCAGTCTGCATTTGTTCCAAAGTCTTTTTGTCTAAGTTATAAATCACTGCCAAACCAATGAACTGCAATACTGCACTAAACAGATACAATGCAGCTACCAGCCAGCACATATTGTATGCGGTTGCAGCGGACTGTCCACCGATACCAAGTTCAGAATTATATCCCAGCACACCCATGATGATGAGCACCATGGAAGGTCCAATGCCCTGTGCCAGTTTACGGAAGAAGGAATGCAGGGAGTACACGGTACCCTCTTCTCTCTTGCCTGTCTTCCACTCGTTGTAATCGATGGCATCTGCCATAAGTGCCCAGGATACACAGGTATAAATACCCATACCCAAACCGTATACACACAAAGATGCGATATACAGAATCAACGCTGCGCTCTTATTGGGAATGATAGGGAACACAAACATCAGCAAACCACCCACCAAGGATGCAATGGTGCCGGCAACGGATGCTTCCTTCTTACCCCACTTACCAACAATCTTTTTGATAAAGGGCATAAACACCAGCATAGGCAGGAAACCAATCAACTGTACAACACCGGAAAGTTCTGCCTTGCCGAAATAGATGGCAAACATAATGGAGGTTGCGGTCATGGCAGACTGCATACCAAGGAACATACCCATTGCTGCAAGGGTTGCTCCCACAGCGGGACGGTTCTTCATGAAGTTGCCAAAAGCCTTCCACACATTGAACTTTTCTGTTTCGTTGGTAAGTACAGAATTTTCATCCACACGGATAGTAATATTCTTAATCATGAAAAGGAATGCGATGAAACCAAGTACACCCATCAACAGTGCTACGAAGAATACGCGGTTACCCAACAGGTTCTGTATCTGTTCACCGGTCTCGGGGTTAATCACAGGATTGCCATCTGCATCCACCACCTTTTCCCAAATCAGGAAGGGCAGGATGATGCCGGGTGCCATGTTACCAAACATGGAACCAATACTTCTCCAAGTGGAAAGCTGTGCTCTCTCACCTGCGTCCTCTGTTACCAGGGAGAGCATGGAGCCGTAAGGCACGTTTGCCACGGTATAGCATGCATCCCAAATGATATATCCCACGATAAAGATAATCGCCTTAATCACAGTGGATGCGTTGGGCACGGGAACGAACACAAGCGCTCCAGCCACCAACAGACCGATGGCACCGATCAATATGTAAGTTTTAAACTTACCCATCTTATACTGTCTTCTGTCAGCATCAATCATAGAACCAATCAAGGGATCGTTGATAGCATCCCAAATCTGTACTGCCAAAAGCAATGCGGACAAAAGACCGGTTTCCATCATCATGAATACCAACCAGAAGGTCTGCACGGTACTCTTCAGGGAAAAACTCATGTTACAGCCAAAATCGCCGGCAGCATATGCTATCTTGTCGCGCATACCAAATTTTCTTACTTCTTTCATTTTGTAACCTCCTTATAGGCCTTTGTTTCTCTCGGGGGACTTTTTGTCCCCCGCCCAAATAATTATCACTTTGTTCCCATATTAATTAAAATCGTTTTCCCAAACAACTTACTTTCTGGGCTTTCTAATCTTATTCAACTTCTTATTGAATGCCAGCATCTCCTCTTTGGTCAAGGGCTTTGCACCCATGGTACCCATCATGGAAAGAAGTCTCTTCACGGTAAATCCACCAAGGAATCCCATCATCTCCTTCTTCGCCATCATAGAACCTGCATCTACCATGGTTTTCTGGCCGGACATGGCTTTTTTCATCATATCCATAAATGCCAATTTGCCACGCAATGTCTGCAACACATCTCCAGCCTTGTCATTGATGGAGAAATATCCATCAGGTGCGGTGATATCGAACCAGTTCAATACATCGCCGGTTTCCACCATGCGGTAGTCATTGTTAAACTCTGCCACCTTTACAATCTTAGAAGTGTCTTCGCAGTCACCTGCTTTTGCCACCAATTCTGTGGTGCCCTCATTGGGCACATCGAAGTAGAAGAAATGCACATCGCTGGTTTGCTTGCCCAGGGACTTGCCGTTTGCAAACAACTCTACCTCAGGCTGATTGGAATATACGGTTACCTTGGTCACCTCTTCCACACGGTCCACATAACGCTTGCCACAGATGTGTACGAAGGGCTCATCGGAAAGCCATGCTTTATAGGCATAGAAGGAATCCTTCTTGTAACTTCTGTCGAAGGTCATCAGACCCTTGTGGTTCTGTCCGTCCTCCCCACCCTCTGCTCTGGCATCTGCACCAAAGTCAAACATATTCCAAACATGGGTTGCCCAAATATACTTTCTGCTAAACAACTGCTTGATCAATTCCTCGTGATAGTACGCCTGATATTCCTCAGTGTAGTCGCCCTGCTCAGGGTTAGAGGTGTGCCAGTTCAAAGCCTCACATCCATACTCGCTGACACCTACGGGAATGGTGGGATGGTTTGCATGGAATTCATCCAACCAGGGACCATTCATGGAAACATCTCCGCCGTACCATCCAAAGTAGTGGTTCCATGCCACGGTGTCAGGAATGGTCACATACTCGCTGTTAGGGTCACACATGGACACAATCGCCATGGTGGTAAGTCTGGTCTTATCCCATTCATGGCAAAGGTCATTCAAAATACGATGATTTTCCAACAAATCAGGATCATCCGCACCCTTCATGGAAATCTCATTGGAAAGTCCCCACACGAAAATGGAGGGATGATTATAATTCTGTGCCAAAAGTTCCTTCATCTGGCTGATGGTATTCTCGCGACCGGTTGCCATATGATTGGAAATGTAAGGAATCTCTGCCCAGAGCACGAAGCCCATCTCATCACACAAA
>CAJGCP010000048.1 GCA_904501885.1 uncultured Acetatifactor sp.
TGACACAGACCGGGATGCGGCTGAGTTAGCAGCTCTGGCGAAGCCTTTAAACTGTCATGTGAACCTGATTCCGGTGAATCCTATCAAGGAGCGGGATTTCGTGCAGTCAGAGGTGGCGCGAATACAGGCATTTAAAAATAACCTTGAAAAAAATATAAATAATGTTACTATTAGAAGAGAAATGGGCAGGGATATAGACGGCGCTTGTGGACAGTTGCGCCGCAAACATGTGACTGCCATATCAGACAATGGAGGAACTGACCGTGTTTAAGGCATGTGCCGTCACCGACATCGGACGAAGAAGAAAACTGAATCAGGATTATGTGTTCACCACATCTGAGGCAATCGGGAATTTAGATAATTTATTCCTTGTGGCAGATGGCATGGGAGGACACAATGCCGGAGACCATGCGTCCCGTATTGCAGTGGAGTCCATTGTACAGGCGGCGCGTCAATCAAAAAGTTTTTCTCCTAGAAAAATTTTTCAGGAGGCAATCGTGATTGCCAATAAAATGGTCTTTGAAAAAGCCCAAGAAGTAGAAGAGATGGAAGGTATGGGCACCACTTTGGTGGCAGCCAGCTTCAAGGAAGACGCCGTCACTGTTGCCAATGTGGGCGACAGCCGATTCTACATCGTAGATGAAGAGAAAATAGAACAGGTAACGAAGGATCATTCCTGGGTGGAGGAGATGGTGGAAAGAGGCGGACTCAAAAGAGAACAGGCCAAACACCACCCGGACAAAAATATTATCACCAGAGCAGTTGGTACCGACTTGGATTTGAAGATTGATTTCTTCGAGAAAAGAATCCGGGAGAAGCAGATTTTTCTCATGTGTACGGATGGACTGACGAATATGCTGGAGGATGAGGAGATTCACAAGATACTTACAGGAGAGGGCGATATCGATCAAAAAGCCAATGATTTGGTAGCTGCCGCCAATGCAAAGGGCGGAGCAGATAACATCAGTGTAGTGTTGATCGCTTGGTTGTGATTTTTTGAGAATCCTATGATTGGAGTAGTTACATGGTTAAGATAGGTATGATCATTGGTGAACGATACGAGATATTGGAACGTATCGGCACCGGCGGAATGTCAGATGTATATAAAGCAAAATGTCAAAAACTGAATCGTATGGTTGCGGTGAAGGTCTTGAAACAGGAGTTTAGCGAGAATGAGACCTTTGTATCCAAATTTAGGGTCGAAGCACAGGCGGCTGCAGGATTGGTGCACCCCAATGTGGTGAATGTATATGACGTGGGGGAAGAAAATGGCATTTATTATATTGTCATGGAATTAGTAGAGGGCATTACCCTCAAAAAATATATCGAGAAAAAGAATGGATTGGCATTCAAAGAGGCGGTGAATATCGCCATTCAGGTATGCCTTGGTATGGGTGCCGCCCACAATAACAACATTATACACAGAGATATTAAGCCTCAAAATATCATTATTTCAAAGGATGGTAAGGTGAAGGTGACGGATTTCGGTATTGCCAAGGCAGCCACCAGTGATACCATTACCACCAATGTGATGGGCTCTGTACATTATACCTCCCCTGAGCAGGCCAGAGGTGGATTTAGCAATGAGAAGAGTGATATCTATTCCTTGGGTATTACTTTGTTTGAGATGATTACCGGGCAGGTGCCCTTTGACGGAGAAAATACAGTGGCAATCGCCATTCAGCATATCCAGGAGGACATGCCCAAGCCTTCCTCCGTATGCCCTGATATTCCTGTAAGTATTGAGAGTATCGTGATGAAGTGCTGTCAGAAATCTCCAGAGAGGAGATATCAATCTGCAGCAGAAGTGGTGGTGGATTTAAAGAAGGCATTGCAATCCCCGGAGGAAGATGTGGTGGCGCTGTCTGAATTGCAGGCCGGTGGCACCAGAAAGATTTCCCAGGAGGAAATCAATCAAATTAAGCAGATGACGGAAACAGAAGAAAAAGACGAAGGCCAGGATTTTGAACGGCTGACCACCATTCTAGCCATTGCAGGCGGTGTTGTGATTCTTTTGATTCTGATATTTATGGCAGTGCAGATTCTGGGTAAAAATGCCCAAAGAGACCAGGGACAATCTGAGTTTAATCCCATCATCTCTGAGGAAACTACAGAATATGTAAAGATGAAAAAAGTAGTCGGTATGTCCGTAGAGGATGCCCGCAATGTATTGACAGAACTGGAACTGATTACCATCGTAGATTACGTGGAATCCGGCGTGGTGGAAAAAGGCATCGTCATGAGCACGGATGTGGAAGTAGGCGCAGAACTGCCCAAGGGAAGTACGGTGACACTGACGGCCAGTGCCGGTGTGGGTAAAATAGAGGTTCCTTCCGTGCTGGGCAATACCTATGTACAGGCCAGTGATCAACTGGTGGGACAGGGATTTGCTGTCAGCCGGGTGGACGGATATTCCAATGATGTGGAAGTAGGATGTGTCATCGGACAGGTTCCTGCTGCAGGATCCATGGTGCCTTCCGGTACCAATATTACTTTGACGGTCAGCATTGGTAAGGACAAGCTGATGGTGCCCAACGTGATGGGCAAAACCGAGGCGGAAGCGGTGGCTATGATGGTGGAAGCCGGTTTGGAAGTCAGTGGAGTTACCTATGTGTATAATGCAGAATACGAAGCCGGCAAAGTATGCTATCAGGGATATTCCGGTGGCTCTTACGTGGACTATGGTACCGTGATTGATATTAAGGTAAGTAAGGGTGCACAACCCTATACCTATAAATGCAATGCTTATATTGAAGCCCCCAGTGTATCCGAAGCACCTGATTACGAAGCAGGTACAGAAGTGACTGTGGTTCTTGTGACGGACGACGGACAGGAATTGATGAATACCAAGGTGACCGATTTCCCCAAAGCAGCGAATTATTATGGGTTAAAATCCTCCGGAGGAACTGTCACTATGACCTATATGGTGACTGGAGAAGGAACTAGTTCTATTGATCCTGAGACGGGGAAGGAGACCGTGACACCTGCCGATCCGGTAGAAAAGACATTCACCAGAAGAATTGAGTTTGTCAGGGAGTAATCTATGCACGGAAAGATAATCAAAGGAATTGCAGGATTTTACTATGTGCATCTATCTGAAACCGGAGAAGTCTATGAGTGTAAGGCGAAAGGTGTGTTCCGCAAAAACAACGAAAAGCCTTTGGTGGGAGATGACGTGGAACTGGATGTGCTGGATGAGGAAAAGCATCTTGGAAATATTCGGACGATTTTGCCCAGAAGCAATGCGCTGATTCGCCCTGCCGTGGCCAATGTGGATCAGGCCCTGGTGATTTTTTCCATCGTGAAGCCGAAACCCAATTTCAATCTGTTGGATCGATTTCTCATTATGATGGCACAACAGGAAATTCCTACCGTGATTTGTTTTAACAAGCAGGACATTGATGAAAACGGAGAGGTAGATACCTACAGAGAAATCTATGAAACTGCCGGTTATCAGACTCTTGCCATCAGCGCAAAGGAAGGGAAGGGGATGGCGAATCTGCAGGGAATTCTTGCAGGAAAAACTACCACAGTGGCCGGCCCCAGTGGTGTGGGGAAATCTTCTATCGTCAATAAGTTGCAGGATGGCGTGGTGATGGAAACCGGACAAATCAGCGAAAAGATAGAAAGAGGAAAACATACCACCCGTCACAGTGAGTTAATCGCCATCGCACAAGACACATACATCTTGGACACTCCCGGATTTAGTTCCCTGGGTCTCTTCGATATAGAGAAAGAAGACTTGGTAAAGTTTTATCCTGAATTCTCAGAATATGAGAAGTATTGTAAATTTGGTGGCTGCGCCCATATCAATGAGCCTGTTTGTGGCATCAAAGATGCATTGGCAGAGGGGCAAATCAGCCAGCTGAGATATGAGAACTATTGCCAGTTCTATGAGGAATTGAAGGATAGAGAGAAGAATCGTTATTAAAAGTGTAACAGCTAATTGCTGTTGCACTTTTCTGCGTTTCATAAAGGATTATCCGCTTTAACCTAATAAACTTGCCTTTGGCCGGTTTATGTGTTAATATAATTAAATATATACTTGCATTTACTATGCATATTGGGTGGGGGCCTATAATTATGTATCCGAAAAAGAAAAATTCATGGTTTAAACATTTTGATTTCTTTCTGCTGGATTGTATCTCATTTGTTTTGGCGTGGTTTGTCTCAGTGTATATCCGTTATGGAATGATAATTGGACCTGATGATATGAGATACAGGGAAATTGCAATTATGTTATTTATGATTGCTGTTATCATTTCCTTTTTCACAGAGTCCCATAGCGGTATTTTGAGAAGAGGATATTGGATTGAACTGAAGTCAGTGCTAAAGCAAACCATCTTTGTGTGCGCATCCGGAGTATTGATGCTTTTTCTCTTGAAGGCATCTACGGATTTATCAAGATTGGTGTTTCTGTATTTTGGGTTGTCTTATAGTGTGTTACTTTATACATTTCGTGTGTTGTGGAAGTTATATTTGAAACATCACGGCAATGTATTTGAGAGCGAACGTTCCATCCTTCTACTGACTGATGTAGATGTGGCAGAAGAAATGGCTCGTCAGGTACAGGAAAATGCGGTGGCACCTTTCCGCATTATGGGAATTTGTCTATTAGATAATAAAGAAGACATCAAAAAGGTGGGTGAGTATCCCGTCATCGCACCGGGAGAGGATATTTTCTCTATCGTACGTAACGCCTGGGTAGATGAAGTCTTTGTTTGCTTAAGTTCCGGCAAAACGATACCAGAGGAAACCCTGGATCGCCTCAGGAGAATGGGAATCACAGTACATGTGCATTTAAACAAAAGACAGGACAAAAACCAGATTGTAGAAAAAATGTTTGGATGCAATGTGTTGACTACCTGTGTACACGTGGCATCCGTTAGACAACTTGCCATCAAAAGAGTGATTGATATTGTAGGTAGTTTGGTGGGACTTTTGTTTACATTAATTGCAGGAATTATCATTGGACCGATGATTTATCTACAGTCTCCCGGGCCGATTCTGTTCTCTCAAATGAGAATCGGGAAAAATGGAAAACGTTTTAAGATTTATAAATTTAGAAGTATGTACCTGGATGCAGAAGAAAGAAAGAAGGAATTGATGTCCAGGAATAAAATGTCCGGGCATATGTTCAAGATCGATGCGGATCCCCGCATCATCGGAAGTGGACCGGATGGCACCAAACATGGTATCGGATGGTTTATCCGAAATACTTCGTTGGATGAGTTGCCGCAATTCTGGAATGTATTGATCGGGGATATGAGTTTGGTAGGCACACGCCCCCCTACAGTGGATGAATGGGAGCAGTATGGCTATTATCACCGGGCCAGAATGGCCACCAAACCCGGCATCACAGGTATGTGGCAGGTGAGTGGCAGAAGCGATATTACAGATTTTGAAGAAGTAGTAAGTTTGGACATGGACTATATTGAAAACTGGACATTGGGTTCAGATATTAAAATTCTATTTAAAACAGTTTGGGTGGTACTCACCCGTAAAGGGTCAGTATAATCCGACGAAGGAGTAAATGAAATGAAGTGGATTCATAGAATTTCCGTTACATATTTTAGTATTGCCTTGGTGGTTTTGGCGGTTTGTACTTATCTGTTTTTTTCAAATCGGGATACGGAAGGCCCGATAATCGATATGGACAGTGAACTGATAGAACTGGAAGTGTACACAACCGATGAGGATATTTTGGCTGGTGTCACGGCATATGATTCCAAGGATGGGGATGTGAGCAACACTTTGATGGTGGAATACATTTCCAATTTTATTGGAGATAATCAGCGAGAAGTGGGAATCGTTGCTTTCGATTCCGATGGACATGTATCTAACGCCAAAAGAATTGTACAGTATAATTATACAGGTATTGAGTTTTCCTTGTCCGGGCCCCTGCGTTTTTCTGTGGGAACAGACGCTGATAATATGAAAAAATTGCTTTCGGCGGTAGACCCTTTTGATGGTCCTGTGACCAAGTGGATTATGATGAACAGCGTAGACGATGTGGCATTGGACACTTCTGTGCCAGGGGAATATCCTATAGAGTTTTCCGTATCCAATAGCGCCGGCGCCGTAGAAAAGTTTACTGCGACCGTGGAAATGTATAATCCCACGCAGGAAGTGGTAAGCCCGAAGATAACCCTAAATAAATATATGCTGTATGTGGAACAAGGGAGCAGATTTGATCCCTTGAAGTATATCAATACCATCGTTGTAGATGGAAAATTATATCATATGGATGTTGAAGAAGAGGCATCTATAATTAAGCAGAAAGTAAAGGTGGATGGAGAGTTGGATACATCTATGCCCGGCTGGTATGAAGTGGGATATCGACTGAAAGACGCGGTAAACAATGAGAAAAATGTCCACATCATAGTATGCGTAAAGGAAAAGGAGGACTAAACTGTGCAACCTAAGAATAGAGCAGACAACATCAGTTTTGATGTAGCAAGTATACTTCTGGATATGCGCTCCTTTTGGTGGGATATTGTAATGTGTGGATTGGCCACGGCAATCATATTGGGATGCTGGTTCATTACAGTGGATGAAAAGGAATATACCTCCTCTACGATTTTTGCGGTATCCACCAGTTCCGGAGATGTTATTACCAATGTTGAAAAAGCGAATACGGTTGCGGACACATTGACCAACATACTGAAGTCTGTTGAGCTGAATCGTATAGTTAACAAGGGCGTTGGAGATGTGGACTATCATACTGCTGCAGAATATATTATGGACACCAATATGATTTCTTTAGAGGTGACCACCAATTCACCGAAGACATCGTTTCATGTGTTGAACTCTATTTTGACTAATTTTTCTGAGATATTGGATGAACTGATGTCAGATGTGCGAATTATAACATTGCAGAAAGCAAAAGTGCCTGTCAATGCAAATGCATCCTATAGTCTGTATCTGTACGTTGTTGGCGGATTTGTTTTGGGTGCAGGTGTATGTGCGGGAGCGATTACGGCATTGTCTGTTTTACGCGACACTGTGAAAAACGGGGATGATATGAGAAATAAAGTGGATGCCAGATTGTTGGGTACCATTCCATATATTTCGGAAAAGAATATATTATTTGATAAAGCAAAAGTACCCCTTATGACCATATCCCACAAAAATTATTGGGTACAGGAAAGTTTTCATTTGACGGCCAGTAGAATACTCAGGGCTGTAGAAAAGAATAATCTGAAATCTATTATTTTTACCAGTGTATTTCCAAATGAGGGTAAAACCACATGCCTCTTAAATACGGCGATATCTTTGTCTATGAAGAATAAAAAGGTATTAGTTGTGGATGCGGATTTTAGAAACCCAACAGTGTTCTCGATTGCGCAAATGGACCAGCAGCATGGCACTGATTTATCCGGTGCGCTAAAAGGAAACAAGATTGATTTTTATAATTTATGGAAATTAAGCGGACATAATATACATGTTTTGTCCAACGAAAAGCCCCACATGAATTCCGTGGTGTCCTTGAGTAATGGAAGATTTGAAATGCTTTTGAAAGAAGCGGAGAATTACTTTGATATTATTCTTGTGGACAGTGGTCCCACAGCATTTGTATCTGATATTGAACTGTTGAAGATGCGTTGCGATGGTATCGTGCTGGTAGTTGCGCAGGATAATGCGCCGGTTATGATTATCAATGATACGATCGATCGATTGGATAAAGAGGATAAACTTTTGGGTTGTATCTACAAGGAGACGAGAAAGACCAATAGACGTAAACCTTATGGATATCGTTCCTATGTAAAGAATCCAAATTAAAAAGGATAGAGAGTAATGGAAGAAAATAAGTTTTACATGGCAGATCAGGAAAAGAATGATGATTATATTGATTTAACACGATTGTTTCAAAAATGTGTTGGTATCATCAAAAGATTTAAAGTGATAGGTTTGATACTTGTTCTTGTGGGCGTTTTATTTGGACTTCTACATGCAAAGAATAGTTATAAATTGCGGTATGATGCCTACATGACCTGTAGCATCAGCGACAATTTATCTGCGCAACAAACGACCAGCAACATCAGTATTGCGGACCAGATGAGTAAGACCTTTACCTATATCGTCAACAGTGGTGTGTTGAAGAATGTGGTGGCCAAGGAGTTGGGGATTCCTGAAGTGCTTTCTGCAATCTCCGCCAGCCCTTTGGAGAATACATCTATGATTACCATTCACGTGATTGATGAAGATCCTGTCATGGCATGGATGGTCTTAAATTCGGTCATGGAAAATTACCATCCGGTGGCCGAATACAGTATCGGCTCTACCAAGCTAACCCCTATTGATTCCAGTGGGGTGCCAACAGAACCCATGAGTGAAGTGCAGTATATAAAGTATGCCGCTATCTGTGGATTTGTGGGCTTAGGTATCTTCCTGGCTTTTGTTTTAGCATTGGCCAATTTTTATAAATGTATAGAAACACCTCAAGATATTACGAATAACATAGATGTCTCTTTGCTGACTGTGATTCCCCATGTAGAAGAGAAAAAGAGAAGCGGGGAAGAGGAGACGGTACTTGCCATCAATAAGAAGACCATTTCATCTTCGTTTATTGAAGGCTTTCGGTTGTTGGGCAACCACTTGGAAAAGAATGTGAACGAGTATTTGGACAGAGGGCCGGTGGTGATGGTCACCAGTACTGATTTTGGTGAGGGTAAAAGCACGGTTGCTATGAACTTATCCCTTTTGCTGGCACAGCGAGGACACAAGGTGCTCTTGGTGGATTGTGACATGCACAAGCCTACCTTAGCAAAGCGAATGCTGATTGGAAGGATGGAGAAGAATATTTACACTGTTTTGACAGGTGGTTGTAAGTTGGAGGAAGCCATCGGTCGGAATAAGAAATATTCGCTTCATTTTCTTGGAGCGGGTTGCCTGTCGGAAGGAGCAGAGAGCGTTACCTTGTTGAGCAGCGACCGAATGAGAAGATTGATGGATGAGGCTGCTCAAAAGTATGACTTTGTTATCGTAGATACGCCACCCATGTCTCTATTTTCAGATGCAGCAGCCATAGCGCCTCTTTGCGATTCAGCCATCTATGTGGTACGTAATGACTATGCACCGGCCGCAGATGTGCTGGAACAGATGGAGTATCTGGTGGAAACCGGTGTAAAAATGGAAGGTTTTGTATTTAATGATGCCAAAAGTTCTATTGGTGGTGCTTATGGCTATGGTTATGGTTATGGCTCCGGTTATGGTTATAGGTATCGATATCGGTATGGTAGTTATGCAAGACGATATGGCAAAAAGTATAGCTATGGCAATCAGTATATGTATGATGACCAGTACTCATATGGCTTCTATGAAAATCCCTATGCAGCCAACCGGAATAATATCAACTAGATTCATTAAGAGGTGTTGTTTTGCAAAATCTATATAGATTGGTTAAGGGGATGGATACCATTTCGGTGGCATTGGAAAATATTCCCGAATATGTATACTTCATCATTTTAGCTTTTGCTGTGCTGATGATTGTGATGTATTATATTGTTCTTCCCAAATGTAAATTGACGGACAATTCTATCACAAAATATCGCGCCTACATCGGGTGGCTTCTATTGGTTCTATATTTGGGAATCGTTTTTATGATTACCATTGCTACCAGGGAAGCTGATGGAACATACAAGATTCAACTGCAACCCTTGAGAAACTTTGTTCAATTTACCCATATCAATCGTGAAATTGTCAGAGATTTATTAAACCTATTTTTCTTTGTGCCGGTGGGGATGATTCTGTATCATCGGATGAAGGGTAGCTATTGCTTTGTTCGAACAGTAATTCTTTCCTTTGTCTTTAGTATGGTGATTGAAGTAGTGCAATTGGTCTTCCAATTAGGCTATTTCGATGTAGATGATTTGATATTCAATACGCTGGGCAGTTGTTTGGGATTCTTGCTTGTTGAGCTCCGGACAAAGCTTAAGGTCAAGGGTGGATGGCGTAAGACGGTTTTAAAGGTATTCACGGTGATATCTTGTGTGATTCTGTGTTTTTGTATCGGCATATTTATAGTGTATCATTTTCTTCGTGTCGAGGGCATGGAGAGCAGCCGGATGAACCTTAGTCACATAGAAGGCTATCTCCCCCAAAAAGAAGAAGTGGTCGAAAACACAAAAGAAGAACTTGTGGATAGTTTAAACAATGATCCTTCGGTGATTTGGTATGACGGTAAACCTTATCGCTACAACGAGGACCTTGTCACAATTCTTTGTATGGGAATCGATCAACGTTCCAAGCAAATCGAACAGAAGATAAATGTCTCTGGCGAAAGTGGTCAGGCAGATGCGGTATATTTGCTTGTTGTAGATACGGGGCAAGATAGGATGAAGGTTATTAATATCTCCCGAGATACCATGTGCCCTGTGAAGACATTTGATTATAAGGGAAATTATATTGGTGATTCTAAAAACCATTTAGGGTTGGCCTATGCCTTTGGGGATGGCAAACATAAGAGTTGCCAATATATGGTGGATACCGTATCCAACTTGTTCTATGGCATCCCCATTCATTCCTACCTGGCATTAAACATGGAGGCCATCATTAAAATCAATGATGCGATTGGCGGTGTCACGGTGACTGTCCCGGAGGATTTTACTATCGCGAGCGATAA
>CAJGCP010000049.1 GCA_904501885.1 uncultured Acetatifactor sp.
TGAAATTGTTATACCAATCGCTGCGGGCTTTGGGGCTAGAGAGCATCCCCAATCCCCTGGTACGTGCTGTGTTTGAATGCAAGGTGCTGACTGTGAACGGTGAATTTCCGGGTGTACCTACAGATATGGAATTACATCCGTCTACCAGATATACCCTGGAATACATAATGGGAAGCAGTGTAGAAAAATTGTATACTTTTACGGTGACTGAAGAGGTTCTGCAGCAGCTTCAGAGGATTTCTGAAAGATATATGAAGTATATCGTAGGAAAAGAGTTCAAAAGTCTGGAAGTTTTGAAAAGTCTATAGTAATTTGGTAAATATATCAACTCTTAGTTGAAAAAATACAGTTTGTTTGGTACACTAGGTGAATGAAAAATAAATTTAAAATGATATTTAATTTCAGATGGCTGAATTTGCTTTTCGTATTTGTCCTTTTTATCGGTGGATGTGGAACAACCGGCGATATACAGGAAACCACTTTGACCATTCGTAAAAATGGACAGGTGACACACCGTATGGTAGACTATCTTGATAAGGATTACTACGATTACAATGAATTATTAGAGATGGTTCAACGGGAAGTGGAGTCCTTTGAACAGGGGGGAGTTTCTTTTAAAGACTCCCATTGGTCTGCAGATGGAAGTAATCGTGTTATGATTCAGCTTTCTTTTTCGGATTGTGATGTTTATTCTGCTTTTTCTCAAGAATTGCTTTTTTATGGAACAGTAGCAGAAGCATTGGACAGAAAAATCATAGGAAATGTGATGTTCACTCATGGGGAGGATGGAACAAGCCTATCCGAGACTGACCTACTTCAAATGAGTAACAGTAAAATTTTGATTACGGATGTTAAGGCACTGATTGAATGCCCTGGAAATCCGAATTATTATAGCCCGGGAATTGTGGTGAGGGAAGATGGTATTGTAGACACCTCCAATTCTGAGGGAAGGATGTATGCGGTTTATTAAACCGATGAATATAAACATACAAGAAAGAGGTTATAAAATGGAAAAGACAATGGAAAAAATCGTTGCTTTGGCAAAAGCCAGAGGATTCGTGTATCCCGGCTCCGAGATTTACGGAGGACTTGCGAATACTTGGGATTACGGTAACTTGGGCGTGGAACTGAAGAATAACGTAAAGCGCGCATGGTGGCAGAAGTTCGTACAGGAGAATCCTTACAATGTAGGTGTGGACTGTGCGATTCTGATGAATCCCCAGACCTGGGTGGCGAGTGGTCACTTGGGTGGCTTCTCTGATCCTTTGATGGATTGTAAGGAGTGTAAGGAGCGTTTCCGTGCAGATAAATTGATTGAGGATTTCTGTGCTGACAACGGCATCGAATTGAACGAAAGCGTAGACGGCTGGAGCCAGGAGCAGATGAAGGCATTTGTAGAGGAGAAGAATATCCCCTGTCCTTCCTGTGGCAAGCATAATTTCACCGATATCCGTCAGTTCAACCTTATGTTCAAGACCTTCCAGGGTGTTACTGAAGATGCGAAGAATACCGTATATCTTCGTCCTGAGACTGCACAGGGTATCTTTGTAAACTTTAAGAATGTACAGAGAACCTCCCGTAAGAAAATTCCTTTTGGTATTGCACAGATTGGTAAGTCTTTCCGTAATGAGATCACTCCCGGTAACTTTACCTTCCGTACCAGAGAGTTCGAGCAGATGGAATTGGAATTCTTCTGTGAGCCCGGTACCGATATGGATTGGTTCCATTATTGGAGAGCATTCTGTCGTGATTGGTTGTTGTCCTTAGGTATGAAGGAAGAGGAGATGAGACTCCGTGATCACAGTCCTGAAGAACTGTCCTTCTACAGCAAGGGTACCACTGACATCGAGTTCCTGTTCCCCTTCGGTTGGGGCGAACTTTGGGGCATCGCTGATAGAACTGACTACGACTTGACACAGCATCAGAATGTATCCAAAGAGGATATGAGCTATTTTGATGATGAGAAGAAAGAAAAATATGTACCTTATGTAGTAGAGCCTTCTTTGGGTGCAGACCGTGTGGTTTTAGCTTTCTTGTGTGCAGCTTATGATGAGGAAGAATTGGAAGGTGGCGATGTGCGTACCGTCCTTCGTTTCCATCCTGCATTGGCGCCTGTAAAGATTGGTGTGCTTCCTCTTTCCAAGAAGTTAAATGAGGGCGCAGAGAAGATTTATATGGACCTTTGCAAGAAGTACAACTGCGAGTTCGACGACAGAGGTAATATCGGTAAGAGATATCGTCGTCAGGACGAAATCGGTACTCCTTTCTGTATCACTTACGACTTCGAATCTGAGACAGATGGTTGTGTCACCATTCGGTTCCGTGATTCCATGGAGCAGGAGAGAGTGGCAATTGCAGATTTGGACGCATATTTTGCAGATAAATTCACATTCTAAAAAGGATAGACTTTTGTGAAGTAATTTCTAGTAGAAAATGTAAATTACATCTTGAAATCTACGGAAATATTATGTAAAATAGGGATGCTGATAAAATTTTGACAATCTGATAGCTTGTGAGGAGAAAATTCAGTTTGGCAAAACAATATAAAAATTAAATTTTAGGAGGAAACTAAAATGGCAGTAAGAGTAGCAATTAATGGTTTTGGCCGTATTGGTCGTCTTGCATTCAGACAGATGTTTGATGCAGAAGGTTATGAGGTAGTAGCAATCAACGATTTGACCAGCCCCAGCATGTTGGCACATCTGTTGAAGTATGACTCTTCTCAGGGTAAGTACAAATATGCAAGCACAGTAGAAGCTGGCGAGGACAGCATCACTGTTAACGGCAAGACCATCACAATTTATAAAGAAGCAGACGCTTCCAAGCTTCCTTGGGGCGAGTTGAAGGTAGATGTAGTTCTTGAGTGTACCGGTTTCTATACTTCTAAGGACAAGGCAAGCGCTCATATCACCGCTGGTGCTCGTAAGGTAGTTATCTCTGCACCCGCTGGTAATGACCTTCCTACCATCGTATACAATGTTAACCACAAGACCTTGAAGCCCGAAGATACCGTTATCTCCGCAGCTTCTTGTACAACCAACTGCTTGGCACCTATGGCTAAGGCATTGAACGATTTCGCACCTATCCAGGCTGGTATCATGACCACTGTTCACGCATATACAGGTGACCAGATGATCCTTGATGGTCCTCAGAGAAAGGGCGACCTCAGAAGAAGCCGTGCAGGCGCTTGCAACATCGTTCCTAACTCTACAGGTGCTGCAAAGGCAATCGGCCTTGTTATCCCTGAATTGAACGGCAAGTTGATCGGTTCTGCTCAGCGTGTTCCTACCCCTACAGGTTCTACCACTATCTTGGTTGCAACTGTAAAGGGCGAGGTTACCAAGGAAGGTATCAACGCTGCAATGAAGGCTGCTGCAACAGAGTCCTTCGAGTACAACACTGACGAAATCGTATCTTCCGATATCATCGGTAGCACCGCTGGTTCCATCTTTGATGCAACTCAGACCATGGTTACCAAGATGGAAGATGGCAACTCTTTGGTACAGGTTGTTTCTTGGTATGACAACGAGAACAGCTACACCTCTCAGATGGTTCGTACTATTAAGTACTTCAGCGAGTTGGCATAAGCTTAAACAAAAAATATTATGATGTGACCTATTGGGTCCGGTCTTAGGGCCGGACCCTTTAGACTATATCAAAAGGAGATAGAAAATGGGATTGAATAAGAAGTCCGTTGATGATATCAACGCAAAGGGAAAAAGAGTTTTAGTTAGATGTGATTTTAACGTGCCTTTAAAGAATGGTGAAATTACGGATGAGACCAGAATTGTTGCTGCACTTCCTACCATCAAGAAATTGATTGCAGATGGCGGTAAAGTAATTCTTTGCTCTCACTTAGGAAAAGTAAAAGAAGGTCCCAATGAGGGAGAATCTTTGGCTGCAGTGGCAGTAAGACTTTCTGAGAAACTTGGTCAGGAAGTGGTATTTGTATCCGATTACAATGTGACCGGTGAAGCTGCAACCAAGGCAGTGGCTGAAATGAAGGAAGGAGATGTAGTGCTTCTTCAGAATACCCGTTTCCGTGGCAAAGAAGAGACCAAGAACGGCGAAGAATTCAGCAAGGAATTGGCTGATTTGGCAGATATGTATGTATGCGACGCATTCGGTTCTTCCCACAGAGCTCATGCTTCTGTAGAGGGCGTAACTAAGTTCATCAGCGCGAAGGGCGGCGAGAATGTGGTTGGATATCTGATGCAGAAGGAAATTGATTTCCTTGGCAACGCAGTGGAGAATCCTGTAAGACCTTTTGTGGCAATCCTTGGTGGTGCTAAGGTTGCTGATAAGTTGAATGTTATTTCTAACCTGTTGGAGAAATGTGATACCCTTATCATCGGTGGTGGTATGGCATATACCTTCCTGAAGGCACAGGGCTATGAAATCGGTACTTCTTTGGTAGATATGGAGAAACTTGATTATTGTAAGGAAATGCTGGAAAAAGCTGAGAAGCTTGGCAAGAAGTTGTTGCTTCCTGTAGATGCAGCAACCATCGCAGAATTCCCCAATCCTATCGATGCTCCCGTAGAGGTAATTGTGAAGGGCTCTGAGGAAATTCCTGCAGACAGAATGGGTTGCGATATCGGTCCTAAGACCGCTGAACTTTACGCAGAAGCTGTAAAGAGCGCTAAAACCGTTGTTTGGAACGGACCTATGGGTGTGTTTGAGAATCCTATCTTGGCAAAGGGTACCATTGCAGTAGCAAAGGCTTTGTCCGAGACAGATGCAATCACTATCATTGGTGGTGGTGACTCTGCAGCAGCTGTAAATCAGCTTGGTTTTGCTGACAAGATGAGCCACATCTCTACAGGTGGCGGTGCTTCCCTGGAATTCCTTGAGGGCAAGGTACTTCCCGGTGTGGCTGCAGCTGACGACAAGTAATTCGGCGACGGATTAAGCAAACGAATCTAAGAAAAGAGGACATAAAAATGGCAAGAAAGAAAATCATTGCCGGTAACTGGAAGATGAATATGACTCCCAGTCAGGCGGTAGAATTGGTTAATACATTAAAGCCCCTTGTAGTAAATGACGAAGTAGACGTAGTATTCTGCGTACCTGCCATCGACATCATCCCTGCGATGGAAGCAGCAAAGGGTTCCAATATCAATATTGGTGCAGAGAATATGTATTTTGAGGAGAAGGGTGCTTACACCGGTGAAATTTCTCCTGAAATGCTTGTAGATGCAGGTGTGAAGTATGTAATCATCGGTCACTCAGAGAGACGCGAGTACTTCGCAGAGACAGATGAGACTGTCAATAAGAAGGTTTTGAAAGCAATTGAGCACAGTATTACCCCCATCATCTGCTGTGGTGAGACATTGACTCAGAGAGAGCAGGGCGTTACCATCGATTTCATCCGCCAGCAGATTAAGATTGCATTCTTGAATGTGGCTGCAGCAGATGCAGCAAATACCGTTATTGCATACGAACCTATCTGGGCAATCGGTACCGGTAAGGTGGCTACCACAGAGCAGGCACAGGAAGTATGTAAGGCAATCCGTGATTGCATCGCAGAGATCTATGATGATGCTACTGCAGCAGCAATCCGCATCCAGTACGGCGGCTCTGTTTCCGCATCCAGCGCACCTGAGTTGTTTGCACAGGCAGACATCGACGGTGGTCTGGTAGGTGGTGCGTCCCTGAAGCCTGATTTTGGCAAGATTGTGAACTATAAATAACTTCGTCATTTATAGTCAAGAACAATACACAATATAATATTTTGATTTCAGTAATAAAAAGACAAAAGGTTTTGGCCTTTTGTCTTTTTTGCATGTATTGATGAAAATAATGCAAGAGATGTATCGTTAGTACAAGGTTTTGTATTTATTTATCAACAAAATTTTTTCCTGAAATGTTATAATAAGTATTGTAACTATTATGCTATTGAATTTATAAAATATGAATCATCGGAGGGTGGAATAGACGTATGCTTACATTCATTCATGGTTATGAACCACGTTACATGCAGGGACTTTTGCAGCTTGGTATGTTTCAAAAAAAAGACGGATTGAAAGTGACACAGCATTATTTAACACCGGAGCATATGCGGTTTAATGTGTTGGCGGCAAAAGGTGGAGATTTATATCATTATGTGAAAGAGATGGCCGGCGCATTTTATATTGATCGTTTGCAAGGGGGAACTTTTATCTCAAAGTATCCTTTCGACATGGCGTTGGTAGAAGAATATGACAGAATAACCAATGGTAATTTCCTTGGATTTCAAATTCATGAAACAGGTGGAACACGTGCCTATGACTGGGGCAGAATCAAGAAACAGATGAAGGAAACCAATTTGCCTTGGACATTAGAAAATATTATTTATGCAGTGACATTAGTATCTCATGATAAACAGTACCCTCATTTTTCTAACGGTCATCCGGAGGAGTATGCCGCATTGACGCCACCGGAGGATTTGTTTGAATATATGGAAGATGTCAAGAATATGTGGGCGTCCCGCCAGGAAATGTTAAGAGGTAGATCTTTAAACTGCGATTGTGTTCAGATGCTTTGCGGTATCGAGTATGAAACGGATATGGAGATATCATTTATAGAGGTCGGAGCGCAGGGGGGATTCATTCGTAATCAGTTTGCGTTTCGCCGTGGTATCTCTCGCGCGAGAGGAAAGAAATGGGGTGTTTATACAGAACCCTGGTCCAGAAATCCATGTAATGCTTATATTTTTATGCGTGACAATAGCAACGAGTGGAACATTGATGTGTCCAATTTCCTCTATAAGGCGACCGGTGAAAATGGCGGGAGTTCCATGTCAATGGCACGTCGCCTGTTGTATTACAGTCTGTTTGCAGGAGCGGATTATTTATCTGAGGAATGGGGTCGTACCAATACTTTCTATGAGTGGGATACCTTCGAATTGAGTCCCTATGGAAAAATCAAAAAAGAGTTTTTGGAATTGAGCAGAAAGTTTCAAAATGTTAAGCCCATTGTGCCCATCGCGTTTGTCCTGCCGAAGGAATATAAGTATTTTGCAGTGAATGGATGGACGCCATTCAAAGAAAATCCTGAGTGTATCAGAATGGTGGAATTGGCTAACACTATCCAGAGTTATTTTGGAGATGACAAAATGATTGGCATGGAGGATTATATTTTCACCTGTGGTCGTTTTGGAAGTTTGTTTGATATTATTTATGAAAATACCTATGAGTCTCCGGAGAAAGAATACGAACTTCTCATCGATTTATCCGGAAATTTAAAGGGTGAGCGTTGCGTAAATGGCTTCGATAAGGAAGTGACGGATGCAGCCATTGCGCGGATTGTGGGAACTTTGCCTTTCGACCTGCAGGATGGAGGTGCGCTTGATTATCAGTTGTTTGAAAATGATGGGGAGAAGTATCTTGCACTGTATAACCACAAGGGTATTTCCAAGTCCCAAGAAGAAGGAGAAAGAGTACACCCTGAAGCGGCAACTTCGTTTCGTTTGAGTCTGCCAGAGGGCCGTGTTCCTTGCGTGACTGAGCTTGCGGACTGTACCTACCAGATTACAGAAGGTCGATTAGATTGCACTTTATCCGGAGGAAGTTTGATGTTGTTAAAAATATAGGTTCGTGGTATAATAAGTCGTTAATAGACATACGGAGGAAAATCATGAAACCTTACGGCGTAAACGAACTTAGAAAAATGTATCTCGATTTCTTCGAGAGTAAAGACCATTTAAAATTAGAGAGTTTTTCGTTGGTACCCCACAACGATAACAGTTTATTAATTATCAATTCCGGTATGGCACCTATGAAGCCTTATTTTACCGGTCAGGAGATACCGCCCAGAAAGCGCGTAACAACCTGCCAGAAATGTGTCAGAACCGGTGATATTGAGAATGTAGGAAAGACTGCACGTCATCTTACCTTCTTTGAGATGCTTGGAAACTTTTCCTTTGGGGATTACTTTAAGCATGAAGCCATCGCTTGGAGCTGGGAGTTTTTGACCAAGGTTGTTGGTATGGATCCCGATAGATTGTATCCGTCCATCTACTGTGAAGATGAGGAAGCATTTGAGATTTGGACCAAAGAAATCGGCGTTCCTGCAGAGAAGATTACCCGTTTCTATAGAGATGAAAACGGCGCCTGTGATAACTTCTGGGAACATGGCGCAGGCCCTTGTGGTCCCTGTTCTGAAATATATTATGACCGTGGCGAGAAGTATGGTTGTGGTAGCCCTGACTGTAAAGTGGGCTGCGAGTGTGACCGCTTCATGGAAGTGTGGAACAACGTTTTTACACAGTTTGAGAGTGACGGAAAAGGCAACTATACCGAACTGGAACAGAAAAACATTGATACCGGTATGGGCTTGGAGCGTCTGGCTGTTGTAGTACAGGATGTGACCAGTGTATTTGATGTGGACACCATGAAAGCCATTCGTGATAAGATTTGCGAAATTGCAGGTGTGGAATATCAGAAAAATGATGCTACGGATGTATCCATCCGCTTGATTACGGATCATATCCGTTCTACCACATTTATGATCAGTGATGGTATTATGCCTTCCAATGAAGGCCGCGGATATGTGCTTCGCCGTTTGATTCGCCGTGCTGCAAGACATGGCAGACTTCTTGGTATAGACGGCAAGTTTATGGCCAAATTAAGTGAAACTGTGATTGCAGAATGTAAGGACGGATATCCTGAGTTGGATGCAAAGAAGGAATTCATCTTAAATGTATTGACACAGGAAGAAGATAAATTTGATAAGACCATTGACCAGGGACTTTCTATTCTCGCACAGATGGAAGAGGAGATAGAGGCAACCGGTCAGAAAGAGCTATCCGGTGAGAATGCCTTCAAGTTGTATGATACCTATGGCTTCCCGGTGGATCTGACAGAAGAAATTCTGGCGGAAAAGGGATTTGGAATTGACCATGCAGGATTTGGCGTGTGCATGCAACAGCAGAAGGAAATGGCTCGAAAAGCGCGTAAGGTAACCAACTATATGGGTGCTGATGTGACGGTATATGAATCCATCGATCCTTCTATTACGACTACGTTTGTTGGATATGACAGATTAGAGCATGCATCTAAAATCACGGTGCTTACCACCGAGAGTGAATTGGTGGAAGCGCTGACAGATGGTCAGGTGGGTACGGTTATTGTAGAGGAAACTCCTTTCTATGCTACCATGGGCGGCCAGAATGCAGACTTAGGTATCATCTCAACCGAAAGCGGTTTGTTTGAAGTGAAAGATACCATCAAATTGATGGGCGGTAAGGTAGGACATGTGGGACAGGTAGTCAGCGGTATGTTAAAAGTTGGCGATATCGCTACTTTGAAAGTGGATGCAACCAATCGTTCCAATACCTGCAAAAATCACAGTGCAACCCATTTGTTGCAGAAAGCATTGCGTGAAGTACTTGGCGGACATGTGGAGCAGTCCGGATCTTTCGTGGACGGGGACAGACTCCGTTTTGACTTCAGTCATTTCTCTGCTATGACGAAGGAAGAGATACAAAAAGTAGAAGATATGGTAAACGCACAGATTTCCGCGAATATTCCTGTGGTTACTCAAGAAATGAGCATCGAGGATGCAAAGAAGACCGGTGCTATGGCGCTGTTTGGCGAGAAGTATGGAGAAACTGTACGTGTTGTCAAGATGGGAGATTTCTCTGTTGAACTTTGCGGCGGTACCCATGTGGAGAATACCGGTAGCATTTCTGCCTTTAAGATTCTCTCTGAAAATGGCGTAGCGGCAGGCGTACGCAGAATTGAAGCACTTACCGGCAATGGCCTGTTTGCATATTATAAGGGATTAGAGAAAACAATCGAAACAGCAAGCCAAATCGTAAAGGCAACCCCTGCCACCTTGGTGGAGAAATGTGAGCATTTGATGGCTGATATGAAGGCTCTTGCATCAGAACTTGAATCCATGAAGAGCAAGGCGGCAAAGGATGCTCTCGGAGATGTAATGAACCAGGTTGTGGAAATTAAGGGAATGAAAATGCTGGCAACAAGTGTTGACGGTGTAGATATGAATGGCTTGCGCGACTTGGGTGACCAGTTGAAGAATAAGATTGGCGAAGGTGTTGTAGTGCTTCTGTCCAACCAGGACGGTAAGGTCAACATGGTTGCTATGGCAACTGATGCTGCAGTTGCTGCAGGCGCTCATGCAGGTAACCTGATTAAGGGAATTGCTGCACTTGTAGGTGGTGGTGGCGGTGGACGCCCCAATATGGCTCAGGCAGGTGGCAAGAATCCGGCAGGTATTGCTGATGCAATTGCAGAGGCTGCAAAAGTACTTGAAGGACA
>CAJGCP010000050.1 GCA_904501885.1 uncultured Acetatifactor sp.
ACTTCTACCTTAGCATACTTAATAGCGGACAAGGAGTCAGCTACGATGGAAAGACCTGCAACACCGGTTGCGAAGTATCTCTTAACATCTCTGTCATGAAGAGCCATCTCTGCTCTCTCGTAGCAGTACTTGTCATGCATATAGTGGATGATGTTCAGAGTGTTTACATAAACATCTGCCTGCCATTCGATCATATCAACGAATTTATCCATTACATCATCGAAGTCAAGAACATCACCTTCTACAGGGCGGTACTTAGGACCAACCTGCTTCTTGGAAACTTCGTCCACACCACCGTTCAAAGCGTAAAGCAAACATTTTGCAAGGTTTGCACGTGCGCCGAAGAACTGCATTTCCTTACCGATTACCATGGAAGATACACAACATGCGATACCATAGTCATCGCCGTGATCAGGTCTCATAAGCTCATCGTTCTCATACTGGATGGAAGAGGTCAAAATAGACATCTTTGCACAGTACTTCTTCCAAGCTTCAGGAAGTCTGGGAGACCAAAGAACAGTCAGGTTAGGCTCGGGAGATGCACCAAGGTTAGTCAAGGTGTGCAGGTAACGGAAGCTCATTCTGGTAACCATAGGTCTGCCGTCTACACCAACACCTGCCAAGGACTCAGTAACCCATACGGGATCGCCTGCGAAAATCTGGTTGTATTCAGGAGTACGAGCGAACTTAATCATTCTCAACTTCATAATGAAGTGGTCAACAAATTCCTGAATCTCCTGCTCGGTAAATGTGCCATTCTTCAAGTCTCTCTCTGCGTAGCAGTCAAGGAAGGTGGAAGTACGTCCAAGGGACATAGCCGCACCGTTCTGCTCTTTTACTGCGCAAAGGTAACCGAAGTAAGTCCACTGAATTGCTTCTTTTACATTTGCTGCGGGCTTGGAAATATCGCAACCATAGGTAGCAGCCATTTCCTTCATCATCTTCAGAGCAACAATCTGCTCAGAGATTTCTTCACGAAGACGGATAACATCGTCGGTCATCACCTTACCGGTAGATTCCTTCTGTGTCAATTTGTCCTCAATCAATCTATCAATACCGTACAGAGCGATACGTCTGTAGTCACCGATGATACGGCCACGTCCGTAAGCATCAGGAAGACCGGTAATGATGTGGGAAGAACGGCAAGCTCTCATATCTGCATTGTATGCATCGAAACAACCTGCATTGTGTGTTTTTCTGTGGGTAGAGAAGAACTCGGAAATCTCGGGATCTACCTCATAACCGTTGTCAGAGCAAGCCTTCTCTGCCATACGGATACCGCCGTAAGGCTGCAAGGAACGCTTGAAGGGCTTGTCAGTCTGGAAACCTACGATGGTTTCTTTGCTCTTGTCCAAGTAGCCGGGGCCGTGGGAAGTGATAGTAGAAACAACCTTGGTGTCCATATCAAGAACGCCGCCTGCTTCTCTCTCTGCTTTCTGAAGCTCAAGTACCTGTGCCCATAAGTCTTTTGTGTTCTGTGTAGCCTCAGCAAGGAAGCTCTCATCACCATCATAAGGATGATAGTTCTTCTGGATGAAATCACGTACATTGACTTCACTCTCCCATTTGCCGGCTACGAAATCTGTCCATTCTGGTCTCATTTCGAAATACCTCCTGTAAAAAATAAAATAGTATAAAAATTAAAAAATAAAACTTCTAATCTTCAGTTTCATTATATGTAAAAGGTTGTTGTCAGTCAATAATACAATGTGTACTTTTTCCCGTACAAAACTAATACTTGCGCGCTCACGTGCAAACAATTATAATGAGATTGCTAACGTGTAATTCTATCTATTAAGATTAAGGAGGATAAAGATATGGCACAGATTACAAAGGAAATGACAATTGGTGAAATTTTGCGTGCAAATCCCAATGTAGCATCCGTTCTTTTAAACGCAGGTATGCATTGCCTTGGTTGCCCCTCTGCACAGGGAGAATCCTTGGAGGAAGCTGCTATGGTACATGGTTTGGATATTGATGCGCTGATGAAGGCAATCGCAGAAGTAGAATAACTTATTTGTAAATGAAGAAAGAGGATATACCGCAAGTCTATCATACTGCGGTATATCCTCTTTTTTGTTGTTACATTATTCGGTTGCCTCACTGCTGCCAAGCGCCTGGATTGCACCAGTGACAATCAATTGTTCACAATGTTCAGTCAAAAATGCGATACTTCCTATGCGATTTCGTAAGATACTGCCGTACTCGGAAGCAATATTGCAGGCTCTGTCAAAAATTGCTTCCTCACATGCCCCCCGGGTCATCAGCAGGAGGAATCTTCCGGAGGAATCCTTGTAGAGTTCGCTTTCTCCGGTATACGCATGAGCAATTATTTTCGCTGCGTCCATCACGTGGGATAAGGTTGCAAAAGTAAATATTCGGCTATGCACAGCACTATCTTCGGGCGGTGCTGGAAGTTCTCCTTCTGCCATTGACTGCATATGCCGAAACAAATCAGAAACTTCTAACGCCATTTCCTCCGCGTCTTCCCTTGGTGATTCTAATTCCTCTGTAATAGAAGGAGAAAAACGGGCAAAACGGGTATCCAGTTCTTCGGGATCCTCTACCTTGGTAATCACCAATACAAGGCTCTCAGAATTCATTGGAATCGCTTCTATCATAAGAGGAATATCCTCTGCTTCAAAACCGAATTCATAATTGGCCTGTTTCATCATATCTCGGAATAATGATTTTGCCTTTTCGGTGCCATATGCCAATTCGCTGATACGCAAATGACGACTGGCCAAATCCTCACGGGTCAGAGTGCAGCGAATCTGGTTCTCATTTATTTTTTCAATTTTCATAAGACACCTTCCTTTCTGCAATCCTTTGCCTATTGTGTGCTTTGTGATGTCATAATATACTGTCCAAGTCCTTTAGTCAAGGGCTGGCGATAAGTTTAAAAAAATTTAATAATACGAAGGATTGGCGCTTGCGTTATACTCTTAAATCCTCTATAATAAATCTTGCAAATGCCTTCAGTACTTTCTGTACAGGGAGGAGGCAATCATTTTAAATCGGTTGATTCAGCAAATTCCGGAACATTCGTTCCAAATCATCCTATTTTAAGATTTATATTATTGTATGTAATTTCATTTATTTCATCTCTATTTATTTCTAAGATATGAAATCCAAGGATGTCTTACAGGTGACGTAGGAATTCGCACCTGCAAATCGTAGTTTTTCTACTAATTTTTCTCGATTATAATTCAAAATAAAGCACGCTGAAGAAAACGAATCGTACCGCTGAAGTCATTTGCGCTATTTCAAAAGAAAAGGGCATCTATATTCATCACACATATCCTTTTGGCCAGATGCCCGGGAAAGGGGGATTATTGTGCGGGAAACAGAAAAGAAAGCAAAGGAAATGGAGCGGCTTCGCAGCAGGGTTTGCGCCGAGTTGGAACAATTGTACCAAAATGGCGTCGACTTGTTTGTGGACAACAGAGCTGTCCGACCGGAAGAGGCGGTAGCCAGAGCCGTGCGGGAAAACAGTCCGTATATGGCCGATTATGTGCTGGATTCCCGTGGTGCATTGACGCAAGTGCGCTTTGACAGGGTGACACGCCGTTAGTATAAAGTGCCAACTATTCTACAAGGAAACAGGCCGTTACAGTACTGACAAGGGACTGCCTCTCGCGTTGTTTGTGGCGGCCTGATTTCACAAAAATTCATTGTTTACCGACAGATAAAAGACTTTACACGATAATAAATCCACCTTATAATGGTAGTGTGAAGTTGAGTCTAATGAAGAAAGGTGGTGGAAGGATGGAACAAACAATGACTTTAGAAGAACAGAAGCAGGTTCTAATCGACGCTTATGTCAACCTCATGAGAATCAAGAGTTTTCAAAAAGAGGAAAACAAGGAGCTGGAGTATCAAATCAAGGTAGCTAAGGCAAAGTTATCCAATTATAGTGTTGATATTTCTCAGTTCGAGTACTAATGAGTAAAAATGCGAAAGATTTTTAATATACAGAAGAAAAAATAAGTGTAAAGCCAACATTGGATTTATAACTGGCTTTGCACTTTTTAAATGATAGATACTAAATAAAAACGGAGATACGATATGAGAAGAGGCGAAACAGAAGGATTTTGGGCATTTTTAGCAGATAGGTTCAGAAGAGACCCTGGCAAGATGTTGCCGGTGGTGGCCATAAGCACCATCATACTGCTGGCAGTCATCGTACTGTTAGGAAAAATGGCCTTCAACAAAATTTTCTACGGAAGCGAAAGGGTCGATTTACCCACCTATATGGATGAATATTATCAGGTGCAGCCGGAACTGTTGTCAGTGATTCATCAGGATGAACTGCAGGAAGACAAAGCGAAAGTCATAGAAGGACGGCTATACTTTACCATAGATACGGCAAAGAAATTCTTAAACGAAGGATTTTATGCTGACATGGAAGAAGAAAAACTTCTTTATACCGGACCTACGGATACCACCACGATTCTGTTTGCAGATACAGCTTATACGGATGCCGAAGGAAGGCATGAGTTAGACTATGTGCCCTGCCTTATGAAGGAAGACCAAGTCTGGCTGGCAGCAGAATATTTGGAAAGATACGCCAACTTCACCTACTCTCAAAACGAAAGAGGCGTATGGCTGTATACAGAGGAAACCCCTTATACTCAGGCAGTATTGAAGAAGAATACCAAGATAAGAAAGAAGGGTGGCACAAAAAGCCCCATCCTCACGGACGTATCCAAAAAGGAAACAGTGGAAGTCATTGAGTCCATGGACAAGTGGAGCAAAGTGCGCACCTCAGATATGGTAGTTGGATATGTGGAGAATAAATGTCTCACCGGATATTCCGATCAGGTGAGAACCATGCCCACAAATTACACCCCTGAAGAGTATGGATTCACCAAGTTTCCTAAATCCGAAAGAATCAGTATGGGCTGGCACTATATCGGAGGCAAAGGCGGCAATGGTACCTTGGATGCTATGATCAAAGAGGGCACGGGGATGAACGTCATCGCTCCTACCTGGTACAGCCAGATAGATAACGAAGGAAATTACCGAGATTTCTCAGATGCTGACTACGTAAAGAAAGCCCATAGCAAGGGATTGCAAGTTTGGGGTTCTTGGGATAATTTCAACTACAAAAATGAACGCGATGCTGATATCAGCACCTATGCCGTACTATCTTCTACCACCAAAAGACAGAGATTAGTAAAGAAAATGATCGCCTCTTCTAAGGAAGTAGGGGTAGACGGAATCAATATCGACTACGAAGGACTGACACCGGACTGTGGCCCCCACTTTGTACAGTTCTTGAGAGAATTGTCAGTGGAATGCCGGAAGGAAGGTTTGATTTTATCGGTAGCAAACTATGTACCTTTTAATTTCAACAATTATTATCGTTTAGATATCCAGGGTCAAATCGCAGATTATGTTATCATTATGGGATACGACGAGCATTATCATGGTAGCGGGGATCCGGGCAGTGTGGCCAGCATCGGATATGTATCCAACGGGCTTGATAAAACCTTGGCGCAGGTTCCTAAGGAGCGGGTAATCAATGCATTGGCCTTCTACACCATCCTTTGGAAGACAGAGGGTGCCAAGGTTACAGACGAGTATATCACACTGAAAAACCTGGACGATTTCTTGAAACGGACCAAGATTAAATATACATGGGATGAAGAAACCTGCCAGAATTACGCAGAATGGACAAGCGGTTCCGCAAGATATCAGATTTGGCTGGAAGACGCAGATTCCCTCAAGGTTAAGGTCAATGTAATGCATTCCAAGGATATCGCCGGTGTGGCGGTTTGGAGATTGGACTACGGTTCCAAGAAAGCTTGGGATTTGATGAAGGTATATAAAGATTTATAATAAATTTTATCCGCTATGTATTTCAATCAAAAAAACAATAATATAAAACAGCTATGATTCAACTGAACCATAGCTGTTTTTATATCTTTAATCTTCTCTTCTCTTTGGCTCCAGATTGGCAAATTTAGTCAACTCAGCCATCCATGCCAATTCAATGGGTCCTACCGGACCGTTACGTTGCTTAGCAATAATAATCTCGGATACTCCCTTTTTCTCAGTGTCTTTTTTATAGTAATCTTCTCTGTAGATAAACATTACAACGTCGGCATCCTGCTCAATGGCACCGGATTCTCGAAGGTCGGAAAGCATCGGACGCTTATCCTCGCGCTCCTCCACCTTACGGGACAACTGGGACAATGCAATTACCGGCACGTTTAACTCTCTCGCCAGTGCCTTTAAGGAACGGGAAATCTCCGATACTTCCTGCTGTCTGGAATCGCTCTTCCCGCTACCGGACATCAACTGAATGTAGTCGATCATAATCGCCGACAAATTATGTTCTAATTTGTATTTACGACATTTGGAACGAAGTTCTCCGATACTGATACCGGGCGTATCATCAATAATCAAATTGGATTTTCCGATGGTTCCTGCGCCTTCGATCAATTTTTCCCATTCACTGTCACTGAGCTGACCCGTTCTAAGTTTTTGCGCCTCTACATTGGACTCCAGGGAAAACAGACGGTTTACCAACTGTTCCTTACTCATTTCCAAGCTGAAAATGGCAACCGTCAAATCTTTTCTAAATGCCATATACTGGGCAATATTCAACACAAATGCCGTTTTACCCATGGACGGTCTTGCCGCAATCAAAATCAAATCAGAAGGCTGCATACCGGCTGTCTTGTAATCCAGTTCCGTAAATCCCGTAGGAATACCGGTAACACCACCTTTATTTCTGGATGCCTTATCGATTTTTTCCATGGCGTTCATTACCACCTGGCGAATCGGCACGAAATCCTCCGAATTTCTGCTTTGCACAACCTTGAATATCTTCTTTTCTGTCTCATCCAGAATTGTCTCCAAAGCATCCTTGGGATCATAACATTCATTGGCAATTTGTTCCGTGGTCTTAATCAACCGGCGCAAAATCGCCTTCTGAGAGACAATATTGGCATAGTGTTTGATATTTGCAGAAGTGGGAACTGCCGTGATGATATCACGGACAAACTCCAAACTACTTACCTCGGGAGGAACATTTTTTTCACGCAATTTATTCTGCAATGTCACCAAATCTACAGGGCTGCCGTTTTCGTTCAGTTCCACCATGGTCTCGAACAAAACACCGTACATTTTATTGTAAAAATCATCTCCGGTGATTATCTCGGACGCTACTACAATGGCATCTCTATCCATAATCATAGAGCCAATCACAGACTGTTCTGCCTCATCAGAATGCGGCAATACCCTTTTCAATACATTTTCTTCCATCGTACTTTTCCTTCTTCTAACTACCTGTCATCACAGCCCGATTACGCTTCCTGTACTTTTACAGTCAACTTACCGGTTACCTGCGGATGAAGTTTGATTGCCACCTCATACGCACCAAAATTTTTAAGACTCTCGCTCAACTGAATTTTCTTCTTATCAATTTCGATACCCGTTTGCTCCTTGCATGCAACTGCAATTTCTTTGGAAGAAACAGAGCCAAATGCTCTTCCACCTTCACCGGCTTTAATTTTCACTACAACCTGCTTGGTTGCCAACTCTGCAGCCAGTTTTTGTGCCGCTTCCAAGTTCTCCTGGGCTACTTTTTCCTGATTTGCCTTTTGTAATTTCAAATCATTGAGATTCTTGGGCGTCGCTTCTACACCTATTTTCTTGGGCAAAATATAATTTCTGGCATATCCTTCGCTGGCCTCAATAATTTCTCCCTTTTTACCCAACTTCTTTTCATCCTGCAATAATATAATTCTCATTCGGAAATTCCTCTCTAAATTTCGTTATTTTCCAACATACTGTCAATGGTCTGCTTCAATGTGGAAATCACATCTTCCACACGCGCATCTTTAATTTGGCATGCTGCATTGTTCAAATGTCCGCCGCCACCCATTTTTTCCATAATCAGCTGTACATTCACCTCATCGATAGATCGGGCACTGATATTTACCTGACCCTGATAATCTGTCAATACAAAGCTAGCCTTCACACCGCGAATATTCAACAGTTCGTCGGCAGCCTGTGCTCCAAGTACCAAAGGACTGGGCAATTCTTCCGCCTTGCACTCGGAAATGGCAAACTGTTTATAAACTTCTGCATGGCTGACCACTTCTGCTCTGGCTTTGTATTCCAGCACATCCTCCCGGAACAGTTTTCGCACACGGGAAGCATCCGCACCATTTCTACGTAAGAAAGCGGCGGATTCGAAAGTACGCACACCTGTCTTTGCCATAAAGTTGTTGGTATCAACCATAATTCCGGCATACATGCAATCCGCTTCTTCCGAACGAATCTTAATGTTATCATGTGTATACTGTAAAATTTCAGACACAAGTTCACAAGCAGAGGATGCATAGGGCTCCACATAGGACAGGGTAGCATTGTCAATGGTTTCCTCGCTCTGTCTGTGATGGTCCAAAACAACAACCGTTTTGCACGCACGCAACAAATCAGGATACTCTGTAAGCGAAGGTTTGTTTACATCTACCACTACCAGCACTGTGCCTCCACCGGCAATATCCATCGCCTGCTGTCCGTTGATAATCATATCTTCCTCATATTCCGGATGATTCTTAAACATATCCAGCATGGGCTGTAAGGAAGATGGCGGGGTGTCCAGGACAATATGGGCCTTGCGCCCCAAAGTCTGTGCTACCCGATAGATACCCATAGACGCACCGAAACAATCCGGATCCGCACCTCTATGACCCATAACTAATACCTGGTCCTTGCCACTGATAATTTCGCGCAACGCATGCGCTTTCACTCGGGCTTTCACTCGGGTATTTTTCTCCACATGCTGACTCTTGCCACCATAATACGAAATGCTTTCCTTCGCCTTTACGACTGCCTGATCACCGCCACGACCAAGAGCTAAATCGATAGCATTACGTGCAAACTCATAGTTCTGCGCATAGGACAGTCCATCCAGCCCCACGCCGATACTGATAGTAACCGCAATTTCATTTCCTATACTTAGGGTTTTTATCTCTTCTAATATATCAAATCTGTTTTGTCTCAATTGGGACAAGGAACGCTTTCGAAGGACAATCAGGTACTTATCTTTTTCCAGCTGCTTGCAGATACCGTCAACAGAGGACATATATTTATTGATTCGTCTATCGATTACCGCTGTCAGCAGGGATCTACGAACATCTTCCACACTCTTCATGGCTTCGTCGTAGTTATCGATATAAATTAATCCTACCGCCAGACTTTGATCGTCTACCTCTTGCAGCGCAAGATGTAATGCTGTCTCATCAAACATATACATTGCGATCAGATAACTGTCCTTTTCGCCTTCCGTCGCTTCCTGATGCTCATTAATATCTTTCAAAAACATCGTTTTGAATTTTACTAAGTAGTTGCTACCCTCAAATTCTAATTTATACTGGGTTTGCATTTCACCTGTTTCATCCGGTAATTTATCTCTTGTAAATGTGGGGAAAAGCGCGGTAATTGATTTTTTGTAGCCTTTTGGCTGATGTACCACTTCCTCAAACGCCTCATTGGTCCACAGAACTTTACCACTCTCATCCAGCAGTGCATGGGGCAACTCTAATTCCCGCAACAACCTCCCCTGCACCTGTCCATACTCTGTGGCAAAGTTTACCATTTCATTCAGCACGATGGATTTGTTGTGAAAATACAGCAGTAATGTGACAGAGTAATAAAAAATCAGATAGCATAACAAAAAGACAGCAGCTTTTGCATCAAAAGCAAACATCGCTACATCTAACAATGTAAGCAGTACACCCAGATAAATGTTATACTGCAAATATGTTTTCATCCTTCTGTTTAACTTTGTTTTTTCATTCATATGCATACCTCGTTTTCAGACGCACATTAAAATACTATTTTATAATACCACACTTTTATTTCCTGTGCACTATAATTGTATAATTTTGTTTTGTTTAGAATTCTTCTAATCAAAAGGCAAAAGAAATCCCCACCCGACGATTGACTCATCGGATGGGGATAAAGGAGCATTCCTGTAATTCAGAAATAACGCCAATTGAATAAAAAGAAACCTCGATGTAAGATTAAGGTGTTCATCTTGGCCGGATGAATAAAAACACTTTAACCAACAGGAGGTTTCACTATGAATTTAA
>CAJGCP010000051.1 GCA_904501885.1 uncultured Acetatifactor sp.
ATTCTGTGTTAAATTCATAGTGAAACCTCCTGTTGGTTAAAGTGTTTTTATTCATCCGGCCAAGATGAACACCTTAATCTTACATCGAGGTTTCTTTTTATTCAATTGGCGTTATTTCTGAATTACAGGAATGCTCCTTTTATGCGCCATTTTAACTAGTATGTACTATAATCTCTATCTCTGTACTCTGCCTGAGCCGTCCCCATTCATCAGGGCATATACCTCATCTAAGTTAACCAGATTATAATCTCCCATAATGGTCTGCTTCAATGCCGATGCTGCCACCGCAAACTCACCTGTTTTTGCAATATCGAATCCGTTCAATATACCGTATATCAATCCGGCCGAGAAAGAAGCGCCACCGCCTCCTCTGTCCACCAGATGCAATTCATATTTTCTGGTATGATAAAACTCTTTACCATCATATAAAAGCGCCGCCCAGGCATTGTCCGAAGAGGATGCCCCCTCTCTTAATGTGGATGCCACGTATTTGAAACCAAATTCTTCTTTCAGACCCACAAAATACTCTTTATAAGCTTCGATATTATATCCTTCTTCTGTATACATCGGCTTAGAACTCTTGAAGTCCAGCATTCTGGCTGCGTCCTCCGCTCCACCGATACACACATCCACATACTGCATCAAAGGAATCATCACGGATTGCGCCTTCTCTACACTCCAGAGTTTCGCGCGGTAATTTAGGTCAATACTTATCGTTACATCATATTTCTTTGCCGCCTTCATGGCCACTTCGGTCAACTTTGCTGCCTTGTCGCTGATTGCCGGTGTGATACCGGAGATGTGGAACCAATCGGCATCTTTAAAAATAGCATCAAAGTCAAAATCTTCCGGATCCGCATCTGCGATAGCGGAGTTTTTACGGTCATACAGAACGATCGAAGGTCTCACAGACGCGCCGTTCTCGTAGAAATTCAATCCCAATCTCTCGCCACCGCGGGCCACGTATGAAGTGTCCACCGAATGACTTTTCAGTTTTCGTAATGTGTTGTCTCCCAAAGGATTTTCCGGCAATTTGGTCACATATCTGCTCTCCATGCCGAAACGCGCCAAGGACACTGCAACGATGGATTCGTCACCGCCGTAGTGTACTTCAAATTCGTCCGCCTGTTCTATTCTTAGATTGCCCTTAGGCATGAAGCGAATCATCATTTCGCCCATGGTTACCACTCTCATAGCGTAACCTCCTTTATATATGTCTTATTGATAAGTCAGTGTTTCTACTTATGATTTTCCGTAGCTATTGAGGAAATAGTCTCTTCCTCTTGCCACATTTTCATCACTAATTGTCTGAAACCCTCCTGCTGCCAACAGGTGTATATACATTTTACAGGATTTCTCTACCACTTGGCAACAAACTCTAGCTTCCGCAAGATTTTTGCCGAAACATACCGGGCCGTGGTTTCTGATTAAAATGGCATTGGTTTCATTCACCGAATCAGTTACAACCTGTCCCAATTTTACATGCATATCCGAAGGTACAAATTCGGAAGACATGGGAATTGCTCCACCCAAAAGCTGGCACATTTCTTCTGAAATGACAGGCACACCTTCATTTCTCGCTGCCGCCATCATGGCATAAGGGGAATGCATATGAATAATAGCTCCCACATCGCTTCTTTTATTCATCACTTTACGATGAATTTCTCTTTCACTGGTGGAAAGCCTCGTGCCGGACACCTGTGTGCCATCCGGTGCAAGCACCACTAAATCCTCCGGTGTCATACTGTCATAATCCACCTTAGACGGGGTTATCAAAATATTTCCATCATCCAATCGCACACTGATGTTTCCCCAAGTGGAAAATACCAACCCCTGCGCTTTCAACCATAGGCAGGTATCTATCACTTCTTGCCTTAACTCTCTGCAATCCTTCATTTTCTCTCTCCTCGAACGCTCTATTCCTTGTAAGCAGGAACATGTGCACGCTGCAGATTTTTTCTGCATTGTACTGCCCCATCCCTCAAAAACATGTAGTCTGCTCCGGCAGAAATCATATCAATGTCCATATCAGACCAATACTTCAACATCTCGTATCCCATCTCGCCTGTGGATAATCCTACATATTTACCTGCTGCGTGTAGTTTTTCAGTACACTCTTTGATTAACGCAATATTATTTTCACCGTACACATTGCCCAACTCATTGATGGAACCGGACAAATCATTGGCACCGAAAATATATCCGTCAATGTATTCGTTCTTCATAATCTCATCCAGATTTTTCACAGCGTCTACATGCTCAATCTGAATAAAACGGCACACATTCGTCTTGGTGTTGTCCACATATTCCTGTGCATCCTTAAATCCATAATCCACAGCGTTCATCGGGCCAAATCCTCTTGTGCCATAAGGAGGATACAAAGTAGAAGCGATCAGCTTGTTTGCCTGTTCCGCCGTGCGAATCATAGGGAAAATAATACCGTCCACACCCAATTCCAAAACCTTTTTCGTATAAGTCAAATCATCCTGGGGCACACGCACAATGACAGCCGTACCAGTCGCCTTTAAGGCAATAATATCTGCCAAAACACTTTCCACAGGTTTATAACTATGTTCCAGATCTACCCACACATAATCGTAACCGGACATACCGATAATTCTGGCTACTGTAACATCCGTAAGATATAGGTGTGTGCCCGTCATTTTTTCTTTGTTCTGTATCTTTGTTCTCAACATAGTCAAATCCCACCCCTAAATGTTATTTTTGTAATCAGGATTGAGAATGGTCTTTACCTCCATGCCATCGAAGAAATCTGCCACATTCTTTGCCGCCATCATACCGGCCTTAATATGACTTTCGATGGTACATGCGCCTGTGTGCGGCTGCAATACTGTATTCTTTGCGGTAAGCAACGGGTTGTTAGGCTCGGGAGGCTCCGGTGTAAATACATCCATACCCGCTCCGGCTATGACTCCGTTGTTCAACGCATCTGCCAAATCCTCCGCCACCACCAGTCTGCCACGGGCAGTGTTAATGAGGATTGCATTTCTTTTGCATTTAGACAAGAACTCTTTGTTTACCATACCATTTGTGGTAGGTGTAGAGGGCACATGGATACTAATGATATCTGCTTCCGCCTGAATCTGTTCCATCGTAGCATATTCTACATTCAGTTCTTTTGCCGCTTCTTCATTCCAATAAAGATCATAGGCAATCACCCTGCAGTTGAAACCGGAAAGCATCTTGGCAAGAGCCTTGGATATATCACCAAATCCGATAATGCCAACGGTCTTGCCCTCGATCTGGTGACCGGTTTTACTTTCAAAGAAACGACTCCAATCATTGCCCCGCACTTCCACATCTGCCTGAGGAATACTGCGAAGCACCGCCAAGATTAATCCCACGGCTAACTCTGCCACTGCTACGGAAAGAGAACCGGCCGCATTACAGACAGCCACGCCACACTCTGCCGCTTTACTTTATCGATTTCATCGGTACCTACACCGTAACGGGAAACCAACTTCAAATCGCCCTTCAAGGTTTCAAATACCTCTGCAGGCATTTTTTCTCCGGCTGAAATAATGGCATTGTACCCCTTCATTTCATCCATCCAGTCGACCACATTACGGGTTTCCATATATAGGATATCTGCGCTATGACCCCTTTCCTCCAGGTATTTCTTCATCATTTCCCTTACTTGCAGGGGCTGTTGCTTGCCAATAATCGCAATTCTGCTCATTATGCATCCTCCTTGCAGATGGTAACTGTGGTTTTGATGGAATTAGGAAAATTTTTTCTGGTAAATCCTTTTAAGCATTCATCAAAGGGAAGTTCATCCGTAATGATGGGAGACAAATCGGGATTGTTCTTCTCAAGCATACCAAGCACGCCTGACATGTTATCGCTTTCGCCCATAACGCCAAAAACCACCAATCCCTTGGATACCAAAGAGTCCACGTTTACAGCATCTTCCTTTTCCGCATAGAATCCAATCAGCGCCACCATTGCACGGAATGCTGCCATCTCAATCGCCTGACAGTATGTTTTCTTGGCACCGGAGCATTCTAATACAAAATCCGCACCCTTTCCGGCAGTTAATTCGTATACCTTTTGAACCGCATCGGTTTCACGGGTGTTGATGATAGTCGCCCCCAACTTCTCGGCAACCTCTAGTTTCTGAGGGTTTCTTCCTATCATAAATACATCTTTAGCTCCCAAGCACTTTGCCAAAACCACTGCCGCCATACCGATACATCCTGTACCAATCACGGCCACTGTAGATTTTGAGGTGATGTTCATTCTCTTGATGCCGCCATACGCCACAGAAAAAGGCTCCGCCAGGCTGGCAGTTTTCAATGGAAGATTATGGGGGATTTTATGTAAGTGGCGGGCCGGAATCACAAAGTATTCGCAGAAGGCGCCATCATAAACAGGATCAATGGTTCCCACATTCAATAAGTGCAGACACTTGTCATAAAGGCCCTTTTTGCAGTTCTCGCATTCCTGGCACGCGACAGCATTATCGCCTACCACCTTGTCACCTTTTTGAAAATCTGTCACATTTTTGCCAACCGCCTCTACAACACCGGACCACTCATGCCCCAGTCTCACCGGATAGGTTACCAACCCATCTTCTGCGAAACTACACTCCGACGAAAACAAATCCTGGTCTGTACCGCAGATACCGCAGTAACACACCCTCACCAGAACCTCATCATCCTTAATTTCCGGTACAGGGAGCTCCACGATTTCGCCCTGATATTTTCCATAACTCAATAAAACTTTCATGATTTTACCTTCTTTTTTCATTTCGCGGCTCTTAGATTTTCAGCCTCCACTCGCCGCTTGTTGATACATTGCGTAATCGGTTACGCATAGTCTGCTATAATTATATAATTACATCACTGTTTTGTAAATATGTTTTTGTAATTAAATCCATAAAATCCACATCATTTTCAATCTCACGCCATTCCCAAAGCATTGCGTTTTTTTATTTTAATGTTATAATGATTTTAAATACCGAAAGATGGTGGAAAGAATGAACAACAAGCATGTTACCATTTACGATATCGCCGAAAAAACAGGTGTTTCGGCGGTCACTGTTCATAGAGCATTAAGCAACAAGGGCCGAATTAGCGAAAAGACAAAAACGCTTATTTTGGAAACTGCGCAGGCAATGGGCTATCAGGCCAATCCCGCCGCTCAAGGGTTGAGGCGCGCTCCCATCAAAATCGGGGCTGTTTTGTCTTGTCCCGTTGACGAATATGTGAACGATATCATTCAGGGTATTGCCGATGGTGCCGCTGATTTAGCAAAATATAATGTATCTGTTGATATCATTAAAATTGATCATACCAACAATCGGGAAGCTCTCGAAAAAATGTTGCATCATCTGCAACGACTGTCAGAAGAAGACTACAACGGTATCCTCGTTTTCTCTTCCTCTTATTTGGATGAAATCGAAGAACTGACGGCCATGATAAATGAAATGTCCCAAAACGGTATTGCCGTAGCAACAGTAGCAAACGAAATCCCCCATACATCCAGAGTCCTCCACGTAGGCGTTGACGCATTTACGGCCGGTCGCATGGCTGCACAAATGCTGGAAATTGCTTGCGCTCAAAAAGAAATTGCAATTTTGACAGCAAGCCAGGCTTCTGCCGTGAATCAAAATTACACCCATGGGTTCATGGACTACGCAGGAAATACTACCTTCAGTAATATCCGCACTTACGAACATTTCGACGATCCCAAGAGAATTCAATCAGTTGTGACGCAAATGTTGGAAGAGAATCCAAATCTCGCTGGAGTCTATATGTCCACCGCTAGTTCTGCTCTGGCATGTCACTATATTCGCCAGGCAAAAAGGGACGATCTCTTTATCGTCACTACGGATATTGTATCGGAAACACCCCTGCTGTTGAAGAATAAAACCGCAAATGCCACCATTTACCAGATGCCCTACCGTCAGGGAAAGGTTGCAATCCGAAATCTATATAATCATCTTGTAAATGTTCCATGCAATTCAATTCAGTTGTTATTGCCACAGATTGTATTGGAATCTAATGTGGATTTTGTGACCAAGGACAAAATTAGTTATACCTAACAGGATGCTTTCCACACAAGACAGACGAATACAAGACAAATAAAAAGGACATCTTCCTCTCGGAAAATGTCCTTTATTTTTAACCTTTTTTCATGCAAAAGATACTGTTTCAGAAATTAATCCTGAACATAAGGCATCAATGCAACGTGACGTGCTCTCTTGATAGCAGAGGTCAATGCTCTCTGATGCTTTGCGCAGTTGCCGGTAATACGACGAGGAAGGATTTTACCTCTCTCAGATACGTACTTTCTCAACTTTGCTGTATCCTTGTAATCAATTACATTGTCCTTACCGCAGAAAACGCAGACTTTCTTTCTTCTACGAATTCCAGCTTTCTTTCTCATCGGAGAATCGGACTTATCATTCTTTACAAAAGCCATTTTAAGTGCCTCCTATTCTACATAATCAAACTTAGATAAACGGCAGGTCTTCTTCAATACCATCAGGAAGATTCATAAAGCCATCTCCTGCGTCGGATGCAGGTGCGCTACTTCCACCAAATCCACCATTGAAACCTGCATTGCTGTAACCACCATCATTTCCGGCAGATGCATTTTTGCTCTCAGCAAATTCAACTTCATCTACCATGACGCGAACGCTATATACCATCTGTCCGTCCTTGTTGGTGTAGTTGTCATTCTGAAGTCTACCACTCAGAACAACTTTGGTACCCTTGCGAAGATACTTCTCGATAAACTCAGCCTGCTTGCCGAAGCATGTACAGTTAAAGAAATCTGCGTCAGGCTCGCCGTCACGCTTAAATCTTCTGTCAACTGCGATAGAAAATCTACCGATTGCAGTCTGGTTTGCTCCCTGTGAGTATCTGATTTCGGGGTCCCTTGTCAGTCTTCCCATAAGAATTACTTTATTCATATTTACATCTCGCTTTCTAATTAAGCCTCATCCTGTCGAACAACCAAGTATCTGATTACGTTTTCCATAATACGAACACGGCTCTCGATTTCAGCAGGTGCAGTACTCTCAGCGTCAAACTTGATGAAATAATAAAAAGCTTCATTCATCTTCTGAACTTCGTAAGCAAGTCTCTTCTTGCCCCAATCGTCCACTTCTGTGATGGTACCGCCAAATCTCTCAATCAAAGCCTTGCACTTGTCAACAACTGCTGCTCTCTCTTCGTCCTCGATCTTAGCGGACACAACTACGGCTAATTCATACTTGTTCATGCTTGTTACCTCCTTTTGGTCTCTGGCCCACATCTAAAGTGTGAGCAAGGAATTTATTCATCACGATTAGATATAATAACACATGACCCCTTACATTTCAAGGGTTTTTCGCAAATTTTCTAAGGTTTTTTACACTTTCCTGTGAATATATTCGTGCTATTTTGATTATTTCTTAATTTGCAGGTTTCATGATATCTTTTATGTTCTTCTCTACCATTTTTCTTGCAATCATAATCTGATGCCCACACCCCTTGCATTTCAAGCGAAAATCTGCGCCAATGCGCAAAACTTCCCATTCTTTGCTACCACAGGGATGTTGTTTTTTTAGCGTTAATACATCACCCACATTGATATCCATTTTATACCCCCTATAGATTTCCAAATACCCAATCTTTCATCACGCCAACAAATTCACGAAACAGGTTGTTCGGCAAAAAGCCAACCACCGACTTTGCCGCTAATCCCTGCACCTTTTCATATCCCTGCTTTTGCGCTATTTTCATTGCGCGGTACATATGAAAATTATTGGTGACAATCACCACCTGGTCTTCTGTTTTATCTAAGAACTGCTCACTAAAAATCAGATTCTCATAAGTGTTGGACGATTGATTCTCCACGATAATTCTGTCTTTAGATATCCCTGCGTTTTCCAAATACGCACACATACCATCTGCTTCCGCAATGGGTTCGTTATATCCTTGACCACCGGAAACAATCACCTTCACTTCCGGATTTATCTCCAAGTACTCTACCGCTTTGTCCAATCTATACTTCAACACTCTGCTGGGACCACTCTTCTTCCACTGGGCTCCTAAAATAATGCAATACTGCGCAGGTTCCGTAGGCTTCGCGTGAAACTGCGACAAAATCAACCCCTCCACAATACCAAGAACAATTATACCAATACAAACTATCGAGCCGCCCGCGATCTTAATCCAAAGGGGAATTGCAAACCACAGGGTGGGTTTTAATAATAAGTAAGAAAGTCCCAATAGTGCAATGCCAATCACTGCCCATATCAGGAAGAAGAAGGTGCCAAACCCACACAAAGAAATGCCAAGACAGTACAAGATACTGGCGATGCCTAATACAGATAAGAATATGGCAATGATTCTTTGCATGGTATTTCTCCTTTTGTATGTGTGTACGCAAATTATATCACAAGAAAGGAAAAGACAAAACCTTTGTTTTCATGTTATAATGTAAAAAACAATTTGTGCAACGATGCAGACCAAGATAATACTCAACAGGGAACAATTATATCAGAAGGGAGATTGTATAGTTATGCTAGGTCATATCCAAGAACTTCGAGATATCATAGAAAAGCATGACAACATTGTATTTTTTGGCGGTGCTGGTGTATCTACCGAAAGTGGCATTCCCGACTTCAGAAGCGTGGACGGTTTATATCATCAACAATACGACTATCCTCCTGAAACCATTTTGAGTCACACTTTCTATAGAAGAAAGCCGGAAGAATTCTACCGCTTCTATCGAAACAAAATGTACTATCCCGATGCAAAACCCAATGCCGCTCACTTGGCATTGGCAAAGTTAGAGGCACAAGGAAAACTTCGCGCAGTCATTACTCAAAATATCGATGGATTACATCAGGCTGCAGGAAGCAAAAATGTATTGGAATTGCACGGCTCCACGCTACGAAATTATTGCGAGGGCTGTGGTCACTTCCACACCTTAGAATATATTGTGAAGGCAAATGGGATCCCAAAATGCGAGAAATGCGGCGGGCCGGTAAAACCCGATGTGGTACTTTACGAAGAGGGATTAGACGAGGCAACCATTACCAAGTCTATTCAGCATATCCGACAATGCGATGTTTTAATTATTGGCGGAACCTCCCTTTCCGTCTATCCGGCAGCCGGTTTGATTGATTACTTCAATGGCGATAAGTTAGTAGTCATTAACAAAGCACCTACTCCTAAAGATACGAAAGCTAATCTGTTGATACAGGCACCGATTGGAGAGGTGTTTAGAGCTATTGTAGCTATATAACATCATAGATGTATACAAAAAAGAGATTTCATCAAACGATGAAATCTCTTTTTTAGAGGTACGAGCCGGATTTGAACCGGCGAATAACGGTGTTGCAGACCGGGGCCTTACCACTTGGCTATCGTACCATACCATATTTAGATGACTCCAACGGGAATCGAACCCGTGTTACCGCCGTGAAAGGGCGATGTCTTAACCGCTTGACCATGGAGCCGCATTCGCCTTCCAGGCTAACTCCCCGAGTAGGGCTCGAACCTACAACAACTCGGTTAACAGCCGAGTGCTCTACCATTGAGCTATCGAGGAAAATTAAAGGTTTGTACCTTCAAAACCGAACACCTAAACAAATCCCTGACTTCCGTCTTCTATCTTGGTTAAGCTTTAGACCGATTAGTAAGTGTCAGCTGAACA
>CAJGCP010000052.1 GCA_904501885.1 uncultured Acetatifactor sp.
AAGAAGTAGAAAAATGGTTCTTGATTAATTGTAAAGCGAAAAGCGGGAAGGTGCATTATCTTCTTGCTTCGCATATTAAAATGTGGTAAAACTATCCTTGGTGCATAAATAATGCTAAGGATGAAGTTACGATGGAACAGACAAAAATGCAGACTTTTATCGGTCGTATCAAACAATTTATATCCCTGAACGCAGTGATGTGTATTGCTTTTTTGGCAGCGCTGATCACTGTGTTTTTTGTACCTGTGGATCAGGAGTATAAGGGATATTTTGACTATAAGACCTTGACCTGCCTGTTCTGTGTTTTGGCGGTTGTATGTGCGCTGAAGAATATCAACTTCTTCTATATGTTAGCGTGCAAGGTAGTGGAGTTGTTCAAAAATGCAAGAATGAGTATCATTGCGTTGGTTTATATCACGTTTATCGGCTCTATGCTGATTGCCAATGATATGGCGCTTTTGACCTTCCTGCCTTTGGGATATTTTGTGCTTACCACCACCGGCAAGGAAAAGTACATGGCATTTACTTTTATTATGCAAAATATTGCGGCCAACTTGGGTGGGATGCTGACACCATTTGGCAATCCGCAGAACCTGTATTTATATTCCAAATTTCAGATTCCTAATCTGGAATTCATGTCTATTATGGCACCGCCTTTTGTGGTATCCATTGTTTTGATTACTATGTGTTGCATTGTGTTTGTGCAGCCGGAGCCGCTGATGTTACCCGCATCTAAAGTAGAATTATCGCCGAAAAAGACAGTACTGTATTTACTGTTATTTGCTCTGGCGATTGTGATTGTGTTCCGGGGGATTCCCTATTGGATTGGATTGATTGTGATCCCGTCGGTTTTGATTTTTGTAGATAGAAAAGCGCTGAAGATGGTGGACTATGGCCTGCTGTTCACCTTCGTTTTCTTTTTCATCTTTGCAGGAAATATGGCGCGTATCGAGGTGGTGCGAAATTTGTTTTCCGGATTGCTTGAGAAAAGTACTTTGCTGTTTGGTGTATTATCCTGCCAATTTATCAGCAATGTGCCGTCAGCTATTTTGCTGTCTCAGTTCACGGAGAATTATCGTGATTTGTTAGTGGCTGTGAACATCGGTGGTGTGGGAACTTTGATTTCTTCCTTGGCCAGCCTGATTACATTTAGAGAATACACAAAACATAATCCGAAAAAGACACTGTACTATATAGAGATGTTCAGTGCATTCAATTTCGGTTTTCTAATAATATTGACAGCGTTCGTGATGGCGGTGTAGAATATAGAAAACGGACAAATTAATACAAACTTTTACAAAAGATGCATGAGGAAAACTCTGCATCTTTGTTTTTTTATAAAATACAAGAAGGTCGTGTGTGCTTGAAAAGTTTGTAGATAGGTAGATTTATAAGGGGTAAGAAAAATGGATAAGGGTAATATGAGAATACAATTTGTGAGAACGGATGATGTATTCAAGGATTTATGCGAGATTATAGAATCTGCACAAGATGCCGCTTACCGTGCGGTTAATATGGCTCTTGTACAGAGAAATTGGCTCTTGGGATACCGAATTGCGTGTGAAGAATTGCGTGGAGGTGAAAGAGCTGAGTATGGTGCTGAGATTATCAAAAAACTGTCGGAAAAACTGACAAAGGATTATGGAAAAGGATTTGATTATAGTTCGTTATATAAATATGTTCGCTTTTATAAAACATTTCCTAATATTTTGGACTCGGTGAGTCCAAAATCAAAAAATCTTTTGTCGTGGACACATTATAGAATTCTTCTTCAGGTGGAAGAACAGGAGGCACGAGATTGGTACGAAAGAGAAGCGGCCACACAAATGTGGAGCGTTAGAACCCTCCAACGTAATGTGTCATCGCAATACTATTATCGTGTTTTGAAGATACAAAATCAGGACCTGATTAATACGGATTTGGGGGAGCGGGAACTAGTACATCGGAGTGATAAATATGAGTTTATTAAAAACCCGGTAGTTGCAGAGTTTTTGGGATTTTCTTTGCACTCTGAATTTTCGGAGAATGATCTTGAAAAAAGCATATTGTTGAATTTGCAGAAATTCTTAATTGAGTTAGGGAAAGGGTACGCTTTTGTCGCAAGACAGCAACGTATTCATACGGAAAAACAGGATTATTACATAGATTTAGTGTTTTATAACTACATACTTAAATGTTTCGTGTTGATAGATTTAAAAACAAATAAGATAACGCATCAAGATGTAGGACAGATGGACATGTATATTCGTATGTATGATGAAATGAAGCGGGGCGAAGGAGATAATCCAACAATTGGAATTGTGCTGTGTGCTGATACGGATGAGGATATTGCGCGATACTCTGTATTACATGAAAATGAGCAATTATTTGCGTCGAAATATAAATTATATTTGCCGACGGAGGATGAATTGCGAAATGAAATAGCCACTCAGAAAGCGATGTTTTATCTTCAACAGCAGGATAAGAAAGAACAGATTCCGGTGCACCTTTCTACTTGACAAATGTTTATGATAAGCATATATTCTTAAGTAGGCTATCTATATAAAATGGATGGCGCAGTTTTTACATGTAAACGCGATGACGAAGAGGAGTATGCATACACCCTTTGACAGAGAAGGCACCACGGTTAGACCGGGTTGAGAGGTGTCACAAAGAAGGCATGCAGAAGGTAGCTTCCGAGCAGGAAATCTGAACAGCGCAGAAGCAGTGAATAGGATTTCACGATTGATCCCCGTTACAGGATATTGCTTGATGAGCGAAAGAGGCATTGCAGGAGACTGCAATGTGAACAAAGGTGGTACCGCGTATATGACGCCCTTTGCTGACGAAAGTCGGCAGAGGGCTTTCTTTATAAGAAAGGAAGGACAAAAACTATGGCAAGTGCAACAACTGTTGACAAAAATTTTCAAGTATGGCAGGACTTTGACAGATCTAATCTGGACTTCTACGATGTACTGGAAGCACCGCTACAGGTGCACGGATTAATTTTTCCTGAAGTAGAAGGTGACTACTTCAGAAGAATTCCCAAGGAATTGGCAAAGCAGGTAAATGAAGGTGTCTTGGCTCTGCATGAGGACAGTGCAGGCGGTCGAGTCCGCTTCCGCACCAATGCCACACAGATTGCTTTGTTTGCAGAGGAGGGGAATGTAGAGGTATATAATCACTTCGCACTGACGGGAAGTTGTGGATTTGATATGTATGCCGGTGACAGATATGTGAATACATTCCGTCCGCCCAGCACTATTGTGGATGGTTTTGCGGCGTTGCTGGAAATTCCGCCTGAGGTACCCCATGAGAACGGTGAGCGGGAGATTACCATTAATTTTCCTCTGTATTCCCATGTGAAAAAGGTAACCGTTGGTGTCAATAAGGGAGCTACGATGAAGGCCCCCAAGGCTTATAAGTATCCTAAGCCCATTGTCTACTATGGATCTTCTATTACTCAGGGTGGTTGTGCTTCCAGACCGGGCAATTCTTATCAGGCCATCATTTCCAGAAAGTTGGATTGTGAATATCTCAACTTGGGATTTTCCGGTTCAGCCCGAGCGGAACTTCCTATGGCAGAATATATAGCAAATCTGGATATGGAAATCTTCGTATATGATTATGACCACAATGCGGATTCTCCGGAATATTTGAATGAAACCCATCAGAGAATGTTCAAAATTATTCGCGAAAAGAATCCGGAGTTGCCCGTCGTGATGGTGTCCAGACCGAAATACTATAATGAAAATGAAGATACTAAGAAGCGTCTTGCGGTGATTAAACGCACCTATGATGAAGCGGTGGCATCAGGGGACAAAAATGTGTACTTCATCGACGGTGGTGAAATGATGCACAAGTACTGTGACGATTGCGGCACCGTGGATGGCATTCATCCCAACGACCATGGATTTGTGGCTATGGCAAAGGGAATCGGAGAAGTGCTGGAAAAGATTCTAAAGGCATAAGGGAAAGAAGCAATCAAAATATGCTACAGAAATTAGAGACTACTTGAAACGAAGCAAATAATAAGGAAAAATGGAGAATAAATTATGAGCAAGGAATTGGCAAAAACCTATGACCCCAAGGGTCTGGAAGACAGATTGTATCAAAAATGGTTAGAAAAAAAATATTTTCATGCAGAGGTAGATCACAGCAAGCAACCCTTTACCATCGTGATTCCCCCTCCAAATATAACAGGTCAGCTTCACATGGGACATGCTTTGGATAATACCATGCAGGATATCCTCATCCGCTTTAAGAGGATGCAGGGCTACAACGCATTGTGGCAGCCCGGCACCGACCATGCTTCCATCGCAACGGAAGTGAAGATTATTGAGAAGTTGAAAGAGGAAGGCATCGACAAGTGGGATTTGGGCCGCGAGAAGTTTCTAGAGCGTGCCTGGGAATGGAAGAAGGAGTATGGCGGCAGAATCATCAGCCAGTTGAAAAAATTAGGTTCTTCCTGTGATTGGGACAGAGAGCGTTTCACCATGGACGAGGGCTGTAACAGAGCTGTTACCGAAGTGTTCGTAAAGATGCATGAAAAAGGATATATTTACAAAGGTGCCCGTATGATTAACTGGTGTCCTATTTGTAATACTTCCATCTCTGATGCAGAGGTAGAGTATCAGGAGCAGGCCGGTCATTTTTGGCATATGAAGTATCCTGTGATGAATGAGGATGGAACCCCCAGCACCACAGAGTTTTTGACCTTTGCAACCACCCGTCCGGAGACCATGCTGGGCGATACTGCAGTGGCAATTCATCCGGATGACGAGCGTTACGCACATTTGATTGGAAAGAGCGTTATGCTACCTATCGTAAACCGTGTGATTCCCATCGTCGCAGATACTTATGTAGATATGGAATTTGGTACCGGTGTGGTAAAGATTACGCCCGCCCATGACCCTAACGACTTTGAAGTTGGTAAGCGTCATAATCTGCCTGTTATCAATGTCATGAACGATGATGCCACCATCAATGCAAACGGTGGTAAGTTCGAAGGCATGGGACGCTATGAGGCAAGAAAGGCCATCGTAGAAAAGTTAGACAGTATGGGGCTACTTGTGAAGATTGAAGACTACACCCATAATGTAGGAACGCATGACCGTTGTAAAGCAACCATTGAACCTATGGTGAAAGAGCAGTGGTTTGTGAAAATGGACGAACTGATCAAGCCCGCAGTAGAGGCCGTAAAGAGTGGCGACATTCAGTTGATTCCTGATAGAATGGAAAAGAATTATTTCAACTGGACAGACAATATCCGTGACTGGTGTATCAGTCGTCAGTTGTGGTGGGGACACAGAATCCCTGCATATTACTGTGATAAATGTGGCGAAATTGTGGTTGCTAAGGAAACACCCGCCGTTTGCCCTAAGTGTGGAGATACCCATTTCACGCAGGATCCCGATACTTTGGATACCTGGTTCTCTTCCGCACTTTGGCCTTTTGAGACATTGGGATGGCCGGATATGACGGAGGATTTGAAGTATTTCTATCCTACAGATGTGCTTGTAACAGGTTACGACATTATCTTTTTCTGGGTCATCAGAATGATTTTCTCCGGCTTCGAGCATATGGGAGAAAAACCCTTCAAAACCGTGCTGTTCCACGGATTGGTAAGAGACAGCCAGGGTAGAAAAATGTCCAAATCCTTAGGCAATGGTATCGATCCTTTGGAGATTATCGACCAGTATGGTGCAGATGCGCTGCGTCTCACCCTGATTACCGGTAATGCACCCGGTAATGATATGAGATTCTACTATGAAAGAGTAGAAAACAGCCGTAACTTTGCTAATAAGGTATGGAATGCGTCCCGTTTCATTATGATGAATATGGACCAGGCATTAGAAAAGACCGGCAAGGCGGTAAGTACACCCGAAGCAGCGGACCTGGAGCCTGTAGATAAGTGGATTTTGTCCAAATTAAACACCCTGATTCAGGATGTTACCGACAATATGGAAAACTTTGAGTTGGGTATTGCGGTACAGAAGGTATATGACTTCATCTGGGATGAATTCTGCGACTGGTATATTGAGATGGTAAAACCCCGTCTGTACAATTCCGACGATGCGGCAAGCCAGAATGCGGCACTTTGGACTTTGAAGACAGTGTTGATTGATGCGCTGAAACTGTTGCATCCTTATATGCCATTCATTACTGAGGAGATTTTCTGTACTCTGCAGAGTGAAGAAGAGTCCATCATGATCAGCAAATGGCCTGTATATACCGATGCTTATGCTTTTGCAAAAGAGGAAAAAGACATTGAGATCATCAAGGAAGCAGTGCGTGGCATCCGTAACATCCGTACTGAGATGAACGTGGCCCCCAGCCGTAAGGCAAATGTATATGTAGTCAGCGAAAGCGACGAGATTTTGACTACGTTTGAAGATGGTAAATTGTTCTTTGCGTCTTTGGCTTATGCAAATGAAGTACTGTTGCAGAAGGATAAAACAGGTATTGCGCAGGATGCGGTTTCTGTAGTGATTCCCGGTGCCACATTGTATATTCCTTTTGCAGAATTGGTGGATATCGCACAGGAAATCCAGCGTTTGGAAAAAGAAGAGAAGCGCTTAGAAGGGGAACTTGCCCGTGTTACCGGCATGCTTTCCAATGAGCGATTTATTTCCAAGGCGCCGGAAGCAAAGATTGCAGAAGAGAAAGAAAAACTTGCAAAATACACCCAAATGATGGAGCAGGTAAGAGAGCGTTTGGGACAGCTGAGATAAGTAGAAAATGATATGTGCATTTGATGCATTGAGCAGGAGAGTGTACTTATGATGCACACACAAATCGGCAGACAGCACATCACCACATTTGAGCAGGCGGTGGAGTACTTAAATGCCACTCCCAGATTTACAACAAAAAATGAAATGCAGGACACCCGGGCGTTTTTAAAGCGCCTGGGGAATCCTGATACAGGGATGCGTATCATCCATGTGGCAGGCACAAACGGAAAAGGTTCCGTCTGTGCTTATTTGCGTTCTATGCTGGAGGAGGCGGGATACTCTGTAGCGGTATTTACATCTCCCCATTTGGTGGACATCAGAGAGCGTTTTGTGGTCAATGGGGAGATGATTTCCAAAGAGGAATTCTTGTGGGCGTTTCTGACTATTTACAATATGTTAGATTGGCCTGAGGAGAGTGGGGATAACGATGATTGCTCCGGCACATATGGCCGAGTGGAACCTCGGGAATGGCAGCAGTTCTACCACCCCACCTATTTTGAATATTTATTCTTCATCGCCATGCTGGTATTTCCTAAGTATCATCCGGATTTTTGTATCCTGGAAACCGGTCTTGGCGGACGCTTGGATGCTACCAATTCAGTGGCAAAAAAAGAGCTGGCGGTGATTACCCGTATTGGGTTGGATCACGTGGAATATTTGGGCGATACGCCGGAGAAAATTGCGCAGGAAAAGGCAGGAATCATGCATTCATCGGCACCGGTGGTGTATTGGGAGACAGCAGATGGCGTAAAAGACGTATTTTCCCGATATGCCGAGAATTTAGGTATTTCCGCACATTCTGTGTCGAAAAAAGACATAAATTTCCCAAAATTTCACGGAAAAACCATTGATTTTTCCGTTTCTTCTCGTTATTATAATTATATTAGTCTCAGTCTGCAAACTATTGCAGAATATCAGACAGAAAATGTAGCCTTGGCAGTACATGCCATCGAGGCGTTGAACCTTATCCCTATTCCATCAAAAGAACAGATACAACGCGCAGTACATAAATGTCGATGGGCAGGCCGTATGGAGGAGGTGCTTCCGGAGGTATACGTGGATGGAGCACATAATGCAGACGGTGTCAGAGCCTTTTTGGAGACAGTGGCAAAGGACGGGCATACAGGCCCCAGAAGTTTGCTGTTCAGCGCAGTCAAGGATAAGGATTATGAGCATATGGCGAAGCAGGTGGCTGCTTCCGGATTATTCCAAAAGATTGTAATTGCCCATATGACCACGGGTAGAGCCACGGAGTTGGAGAGGCTGCAGAAGTTATTTGCAGAAAACTGTAACTGTCCGGTGGAAGGATATGAGAGTGTAGCCTCGGCGTTTGAACAGACATACGAAAAGCGCAGTGAGACAGAACGCATATATGTAGCAGGTAGTTTGTATTTAGTTGGCGAGATAAAGGAGCATTCCTGTAATTCAGAAATAACGCCAATTGAATAAAAAGAAACCTCGATGTAAGATTAAGGTGTTCATCTTGGCCGGATGAATAAAAACACTTTAACCAACAGGAGGTTTCACTATGAATTTAACACAGAA
>CAJGCP010000053.1 GCA_904501885.1 uncultured Acetatifactor sp.
GGTGGCAAGACCTAAACCATTGACAGAAGAACTGTTGTATTTTGCACTGTAATCCGCATACAAATCCCCACCTGCTACTAAACAATGCTCGTAGGTGGAAGAAAGGAACGGTGCAGAATGGATTTGCCGGTAGTTGGCCTCATAACAATCCGTGGCCACCATGGCACATTTGCAAAAATAGGCCAACTGTCTGTCAAACTCTGCCTTCAATTCTTCGTATGTTTCAAATTTACCCTCATTTTCCAAACCAATCAACTCACCGGTGAGCATGCATCTTCCGCCGTTTAGTGTGGCCTCTAATGCCTTGGGAATATTGACTCTACCATTACAGGTGCTGGCAAGTTCTCCCCATGCACCACACTCATAACAGCCCACCACATGATAATTCACTGCGTCCTGATGCTCTGCCCCAATATATTCTAAGGATTGGATGGACATTTCATCAGACATAAACACAATACTGTTGCTACCGGCCTGAATATACCCGGTTGCCTTCTCCACAATATCCGCAGGAATGTTTCTATCGCATAACAAATGCAGCTTGGTGTTGCTGGTCTGCGCCTCATGGTAAATATCCATCAATACATAGGACAGTTCGTTAATCAGGCAATTGCCTTCCATATCAGTGCCACCCAAGGCAAAGGGAATATTGGAGGGTGCCTCCAGACGGTCAATCTCCTGCATATAATCAAGTAGCATTGCTCTCGCCACTTCTTTTTCTTCCTTTACATAATAGGGGAAAAGCAAGCCATCCAGTCTTCCCATGGTTCTCAAATATGTACCCTCAAAAAGATGCTGCAACACATAATAGACGATGGACAACTGCAGCGCCTCATATAAGTTTGTAGGGGCATTCTCACACAAGTTGCGCAACCCCTGTGCCATCTCACTTTTTCCCGCTTCTGCTGCCATGTCCGCCGCACGACTCACAAAACGCAAAGCGGCAGCATACACTCGGGTAATTTCACTGTAAAATACCGGATTGCTCTCTGCGTTATTCTCTGGGTTATTCCCTTGATTCTCCTGGGAATACTTCTGTCCATAGGCTTCCACTCTTTTCTTAAGTCCCGGAAGACCCAATTTCATCACACCGTCCCAATCAGGCGTGGTATGGCTGAAATCATAGACACCGGTATATGCCAAAGTACGCAGACCCGGAAGTAATCCATTCTCTTCCAACAAATGGTCGTATTTTACCACTCGCTTGTCTACTGCCCTATGAATCATCTCAGGACAATTGATGCTCACAAAAAAGCGATTGTTCTCAGGAATCGATATTTCACAATGGTCTAACAGATATTCTATGATTTCACAATCCTGCTTCAATACATATCCATCCGGTTCGACCTGCGCGTGACTGTCTACAAATGTAATCAATTCTTCATACATACGATGCATACCTGCCTTTCACCATATTACTCACAAATGTCCTTCTTCCTATTACATCTACCTATCATTATCTCCATTATATGCCCACAACAATGTTTCGTAAACGATACTTTTCGATGTTTTTATACTTTTCGAAACTACACTTATTGATTTTACGTGTAAAATAGGATAGAATTTGAATAAATAGAATATCATGGATATGAAAACAAAGTTTTCGAAGCAAAAACTTAATTGTAGACATAAATAAGACATAAAATAAGGGGGACAACAATGAGACTTTTCTCTATCACAGAAGAAAACCTGTATATCAACAACCTGATTCATGTGATGAAAAACAGTTTGCCCGGCCCCAAACACCTGCAGGTAAACGGCAGACACAGTGACGCTTTTGTCTATATTCTCACAGGAAGTTGCACCTATTGTTTCGACGACGGGATAGAATTTACAGCCAATGCAGGAGATGTATTGTATTTGGCGCATCATGCAGTTTACACCATGGATGTCCATTCTGATTCCTATGACCATATTTTCTGCGATTTTGAATTCTGCCAGAGCAAGTCCCACCATAGTGCGCTACTCTCCCTACATAATACTTTCTCCTCCGGGCAGAAAGCTTCGTTCTCCCAACACAACTCTCACCATATGGAACAACTTTTTGAGAAACTGGTATTTCACTTTACTACCGCTTCTCCAATTTCTCATACCGAATGTATTTCTGTGCTGTATAAGATTTATGGAAGTTTTCGATCGCAATCTTTGGCTTCTTCCCCGGTTGGAAGTAATCAGGACAAATTGGAACAGGCGCTATCCTATATGGAAAGTAACTTCAAAGATCCTACCTTCAGCATTTCCGCTTTGGCGGAAGAAATCAAAATTAGCGAGGTCTATTTCAGAAAGCTTTTCAAAGCCAAGTATCATATGACACCTTCTGAATATATCACCTCGCTCCGATTACAAAATGCAAAAAAACTGATGCGCTATCCCTTTCTCGCTTTAGAAGAATGTGCACAGCAAAGCGGTTTTTCTTCGCTTCAATATTTTTGTAGAGTATTCAAGAAAGAACATGGCATCTCCCCGGGAAAGTATCGCCGGTAAAATTTCATATAAAGCAAAAAAACGCTGCAAGCAATGCTTACAGCGTTTCGTATGTGCGTTAGAAGATTCGAACTCCCGACCTTTTGGTCCGTAGCCAAACGCTCTATCCAGCTGAGCTAAACGCACATTTTGTGCCGTCACCGACAACATAGGTTATAATACATTGTTTCCCCTAAAAAGTCAAGTGGATTTTTACGAAAACATTTTGTTTTTTGTGTCAAAACAAGGGAGACCAAATATAGTCTCCCCATCATTAGCAATATTATCTCTTTGAAACAAAATTATTTCACATGATTTAACGCCCCAAACCATATTTATCCAACATTTCCTCTAAAAACTCAGGAGATGTTAAATTCGCAATCTGTTCTGCCATTCCATCCTCAGCCATTTTTTTGATTAGTGTTAGCATACTATTTCGACCATCTGCAAAAGCGTCCTCACGCTCCATTTTCATATGTTTTTCTTCATCATATTCGTAAATACTCATCGCTATAGCCTCCGCTCTGTTCTGCTCCAGAAACTCCTTCAATATGCCCTCTTGTATGCACTCCGTAATCGTCCGTTCCACTGCCACTTCAATTGGAACTTTTTTCGCATACTCACGCATGCGATAGATGTATTCTGCATAATCCTTCAAGGTGCGGCAGGTATCCATCAACTGCTGATTGTTGCCACGGTTGATATTAATCATCACTACCTTCAGTTCCAGATCGATGTCCTCTTCCTGAATCTCATACAAATCTGACAGTTTCAGTTCCTCTACCTCATCTCGCTTCTCCAATCCATTGTAGAACACAATGAAATGAGGTGGCGGTATCATGATTTTCTTAGTCCCATAGATATTCTTCTCCTTTATCATGCCTGAATACAAGTCCGATAAATAAAGAAAGAATCTAAGCGGAATATTCGGACAATATGTGGACTGATGTTCATACAGGGACAACCTACTGTCAATAATAAACGATACATCATTTCTCATGGACATATAGATTGCATTTTCTAGGGTGTTAATTGTCAGTGCTTCCGGGTTGGTGTACTGTTTCCCGCTGACAGCATTATACAACTCCAATAGTTCTTCCTTTTTACTGAATATCATCGTAAACATCCTGGACTTGTAGTCCCGTTTCATCGGTAATAACAGTTCTTCTTTTTGTGCAGTCATACTTTTACCTCCTTTTGATAGTTCGCAGGAGGCTCTTTTTTCAAAATTCACCTCGCTGCTTTGATTAATTGGATACAAGCATTGAGATTTCTTTTGAAAAATAGAATGATAGATAGACAAAGGTCTATTAGAATTTAGAAATATAATGCTTTGATTTAATTATAAGAGATTGCGAGTCATAATTCCAGTAGAATTTATGAATTCTTACAAATTGGTGATTTGGGATTTTTACGAAAACATTTTGTTTTTTCAAGTTCTGTGGTATACTGTTACGGAAATGAAATTTTTCAAAACAAAATGCGTGGAGGTAACTCATGCTTGAATTAAAAAACCTCTGTTTCCAAGTGGAAAATGGCGACTTGGGGCATAAGGAAATTATAAAGAATATCAACCTGACCTTTGATGACCACACCTTTGTAGCAATCACCGGCCCCAATGGTGGCGGTAAATCCACCTTGGCTAAACTGATTATGGGAATCGAACAGCCCACCTCAGGTCAAATCCTGTTTAATGGCACCGACATCACCCATATGAATATCACAGAGCGTGCCAAATTAGGCATCAGCTTCGCATTCCAGCAACCGGTACGTTTCAAGGGTATTAAGGTGCTTGACTTACTGACCCTGGCGGCAGGGGACAAGACCAACTTCTCTTCTGCCTGTGAATATCTGTCTAAAGTAGGTCTGTGCGCCAGAGACTATATTCGCAGGGACATTGATGGCAGCCTCTCCGGCGGAGAGTTAAAGCGAATCGAAATCGCTACCATCATTGCCAGAAATACCCCCTTGGCTGTGTTCGACGAGCCGGAAGCCGGCATCGACCTGTGGAGCTTCAATAACTTAATTAAGGTCTTTGAGGAAATGCACAGAAGCAGCGACAACTCCCTGATTATTATTTCTCATCAGGAACGCATCCTAAACATTGCAGATGAAATCGTGGTATTGGCAGAGGGTACTGTAAAGGCCAGGGGCCGCAAAGATGATATTCTACCCGAACTTTTGAAGGGTACCGAGGGATGTAAATTCTATCAAGCATAATGTGAGGAACTATATATGGACGAGATACAGAAAATGTTATTAGAGCAGGTGGCAGACCTTCATGAAGTCCCCGCCGGCGCTTACAATATCAGAGCCAACGGAGTCAGCGCAGGACGGGCTACCACTGCAAATATAGACATTGTGACCAAAGAGGACAAGCAGGGCATCGACATCGTTATCAAACCCGGCACCAAGAAAGAAAGTGTGCATATCCCTGTGGTTTTAAGTCAGAGCGGATTGACCGAGATGGTTTATAATGACTTCTATATCGGTGACGACTGCGATATCACCATCGTGGCCGGCTGCGGTATCCATAACAGCGGCGACGAAGCAAGCAAGCATGACGGCATCCACTCTTTCTTCATTGGCAAAAACTGTCATGTGAAATATGTGGAAAAGCATTACGGCAGCGGCGATGGCAAGGGAGAACGTATCATGAACCCTGAAACCATCATCGAAATGGGCGAGAACAGCTATTTCGAATTGGAAACCGTGCAAATTAAGGGAGTGGACTCCACCGACCGTGCAACCACCGCCACACTGGCAGCGGGTGCCAAGCTGGTTGTGACAGAGAAACTGATGACCCACGGCAAACAAAGTGCCAAAACCGCTTTTACCGTAGACTTAAATGGAGAAGGCTCCAGCGCTAACATCGTCTCCCGCTCTGTGGCAAGGGACGATTCCTATCAACTGTTCCTTTCTAAAATCAATGGCAACAACCGTTGTGCGGGACATTCCGAATGTGATGGTATCATCATGGACAATGCCAAAATCAGTGCCATTCCGGAAATCACTGCCAACTGCCCTGACGCAGAGTTGATTCACGAGGCTGCCATCGGCAAAATCGCAGGCGAGCAGATTACCAAGCTGATGACCTTAGGCTTAACAGAAGAAGAAGCCGAATCACACATCGTGAACGGCTTCCTGAAATAACTATTGTGGCACAAACTTTTCACTTTATTTTGATACAAACTTTCGTACACTGCTTTCAAACCGTTCCAGGCCTTCGATAAGAAGGCTCCTGGGACAGGCGGTATTCCATCTGATGAAACTCTTTCCACAGGCTCCATACTCCTCACCTTCTGTGAGATATAAGCCGCTGTCCTCTCGGATAAAATCTACCAACTCCGTAGCATCCCCAGTAATCGCACTCACATCCAGCCATAACAGATAAGTTGCATTTGAAGGAACCACTTCTATCTGTTGCAGCTTTTCCTGCATATAGTTACGCAGAAATGCCTTGTTTTCTGCCAGATATACTCGCAATTCTTCCAACCACTCTTCCCCTTTTTCAAAGGCCGCAATGGCGCCTACAGTAGCAAATACATTGGGTTCTGCCACCTCGTCCGTGTTCAGTCCACGATTGACTTTATGGCGCAATACCGGATTGGGCACCACCACTGCAGAAGTCTGCAACCCTGCAATATTAAATGCCTTGGTGGGTGCAATACAGGTAACAGAATTTTCTCTACAAACTTCCGAAACAGAAGCAAAAGGAATGTATTCTGCCCCCGGATCAGTCAAATCACAATGAATCTCGTCCGAAACAACCACAACATGATGTTTCGCACACAACTCTCCCACACGGGCCAGCGTCTCCTTGTCCCAAATCTTGCCCACCGGATTCTGGGGATTACACAGAATCATCAAGGTGGTCTGGGGATGGCTTAATTTGCGCTCCAAATCCTCATAATCCATGCTGTACTCTCTGCCGTCATATTTGAGCGGGCTTTCCAACACATTGCGTCCGTTGTTGCGAATGGAATTGAAGAAAATATTGTACACCGGCGTCTGAATCAGTACATTCTCGCCTACAGTGGTAAGTTTTCTCACCACACTGGAAAGGGTGGGCACCACACCGGTGCTGAAAATCAACCAGTCCTTTTCTATCTTCCAATGATGCTTTCTGCTCCACCAGGACTGATAAGCATCGTACCAGGCATCCGGCAAAATGGAATATCCGAATATGCCATGTTCTACACGTTTGTTCAGTGCTTCCCTAATCTCCGGTGCCACCTGAAAATCCATATCGGCAACCCACATGGGAAGTTCTCTCTCCGGCACATCCCATTTCAGAGAGCCGGTTCCTCTTCTGTTTACCACTTGATCAAAATCATATTTCATCATCTATCCCATTCCATTCTGTTTTCTATGCCCCAATGCCACCCATAGCGCATTTCCACATCTTCTTTTTACCGTTCCCACTCAGCCCTGTCGGCGGTCTTCAAAATCTCTCCCGCCTCAATCTTGGTCTGGTCAATAGTAATCTTTCTGCCGTCCATAATCAGTTCCCCGATTCTGTCCGCGCGGATGATACCCTTTTCAGGGTTCAACACGCTTTCCACTTCTCCTACAATCTTCACATCCACATTAGAATATTCAAAAGCAAGATTCGTATTTAGCAGGCGGCAATTCTTCATCACCAGATTGTCGATGTAACACATCCCCTGCAAGCTTTCGATGGTGCAGTTGATGAGGGTAATGTTCTTAGAATTCCAGCCTAAATATTCACCGGAAATAAAGGAATCATAGATGGTGATATTCTCTGCATTCCAGAAAGCATCCTTGGTCAACATGGTGGCATTATGAACCTCCACATTTTTACAACCGTCAAATCCGTAATTACCCACCAGTTTAAAATCTCTTGCCACAATATTTTCACTGTTCATGGCGAAATAATCGCCCTTGGCGGTGACTTTATCCATCTCAATATCCTGACAGTTCCACAAAGTTTCCGCCGCATTGGGCAAATCCACATTGCGTAACTTAATATTCTTCGCCCGACGAAAATTCTTGGGTGCTTCAATGATAGTATCCTCCACACTGATACCATCCACATACCAGATACCAGCTCTGGCCATTTCGTATAGCGTACAGTGTTTCAAGGACACATTGCTGGTGTACCACAAGGGATACTTCCAACGGAACAGGGTGTGCTCTATCTCCAAATTTCTGCTCTCCTTCAAGGGGGACTCGCCGTCCGCAAAAGTACAATAATCAAAAAGTGCACCGTCCGTGCCAAACATTGCTCTCTCCCCCGTAAAGGTCTTTTGAATGTATTCTTTCATATTGCCTCCAATATTCATACGCTTTGTGCCGGTTGGCACAAAGCGAGTATACCACAACCAGCGCAAAATTAAAATTATATTAAAATTTTTTACCCTCTTTTATAAACTCTAAAACATTGATATGATTTATTCCATTTCTCTTCTGGAGTAGGTAGTCTGTTGTCACAACATACTTCGCAAAATTATCTCTAATCATTTCTAGCGGTCTATATTCTCTATCCTCCGTCTGTTTACTCTCATTTATTGTATACGCAACTTGTATATAAGAATAATTCTGCTGTGTATCTCTAAGAATAAAATCACACTCCAGTTTACCAATTCTTCCAACACTTACAGAATAATTCATTCCTCGGGAATATAAATAAACCAAGTTCTCTAATGCCGGTCCGTAATTGATACGATTATCCGTATTAAAAGCAAAATAGAAAGACGTGTCTGCCAGATAGTATTTTTTTTCGCCACTCAGAGCTCTTTTAGATTTCATATCGAATCTGTCAC
>CAJGCP010000054.1 GCA_904501885.1 uncultured Acetatifactor sp.
TCCCTTTTTAAGATTGGATAAAATGTGTAATAATTCTTCGTCACATTTTAACTCTTCTTCTGAATCGCTGCCTTCCGTCTCATTCTTGGGGTCATTTCCTTCGGAAACATTTTGTTTTTCTGTGTTCAGTTCGGCTCCTTCCGCATCCTTTTTTGTAGGAGGTGTTGCTACCTTCAAATAGCCTTCTTCTGTCAACACCTTGAAGTTTGTATAGAATTTTTCTTCTTTGGCTAAAATACACAGGCTGATTTTTGTATACACAGCTGCAGGATAAAAGATGCTTAGGAATCTTCTGCAAATCACTTCATAAACTTTGGCTGCCAAGGGGGCAAGCTTTCCTAAATTGTTCAATCCTTGCCCGGTGGGAATAATTGCATAGTGATCTGTGATTTGTTTATCATTGACATATCTGGTTTTCGCCAGATTTTTATAATTCCCCTGACTTAGAACCTCTTCTGCGAATCCGCTGAGGGCATTATAATATTTTAATCCGCTGATATTTTTATAAATTTCCTTTGCCACAGCTGTGGACAGGACTCTGGCATCGGTTCTGGGATAAGTCACCATTTTCTTCTCGTATAATTCCTGTACAATACGCAAAGTTTCATCAGGACTTATTTTAAACATTTTGGAGCAATCATTTTGAAGTTCTGCCAAGTTATACAAAAGAGGCGGATTTTTGTTCTCCTTTTTCTTTTCTATGCTTTCCAGAACAACATCACCTACCGGTTCTGTCTGTAAGTGTTCTATCAATTGCTCTGCATAAACTCTATCTTTAAAACCATTCTCTTTATAGAGGACAGGGGAATTAAAATACCGGCTTCCTTCCACCGCTTTCCATTCACCATTCACTGCTTTGCCCTGAAGTGAAAACTTGCCAAACACGCGGTAAAAAGGAGTTTTTACAAAGTTGCGTATCTCACGTTCTCTGTTGACAACAATGCCTAACACACAAGTCATCACACGACCAACAGAAACAACTCCCTTGTCTCTTTTGAGAAACCCTTTGATATTATTTCCGTATTTTAATGTCAACGCACGGGAAAAATTGATACCCATCAAATAATCTTCTTTTGCACGCAAATAAGCAGAGGCAGATAGATTGTCGTATTCACTCAAATCTTTTGCCTCTCTGATACCACGAAGGATTTCTTCCTCTGTCTGGGAATCAATCCAAACACGCTTCCGCTCTTTCCCTTGTACATTGGCCATTTGTTCCACCAAACGATAAATATACTCTCCCTCGCGCCCGGAGTCGGTACAAACATAAATAGTAGTCACATCTTTTCGATTCAAAAGTGAGGCTACTATTTTATACTGTTTCTTGGCACTTTCAATGACTTCATAACGAAATTCATCAGGCAGGAACGGAATGGTACTAAAACTCCAGCGTTTAAATTTCTCGTCATAGGCTTCGGGATAGCTCATTGTGACAAGATGACCTACGCACCAAGTCACAATTGCTTCTTCCGATTCCATATATCCATCCTTCGAAACCATATTTAATTTTAATGCATTGGCAAACTCTCTTGCCACGCTCGGTTTTTCAGCGATAAATAGATTCTTGTTCACGGGTACCCTCTATTTTTTGGTGATATAGCCCTGTGCCTTCAAAAGTTCTGCACACAAAATTGCGCCGCCGGCAGCACCTCTTACTGTATTGTGGGACAAACCGATAAACTTGAAGTCATATACATGATCTTCACGGATACGGCCTACACTTACGCCCATACCGTTCTCATAATCGTCATCCAGATTTACCTGAGGTCTGTTGTCCTCTTCCAAGTACTGGATGAACTGTTTGGGAGCACTGGGAAGGTTTAATCTCTGGGGCTCACCTTCAAATTCGCGGATTTTTGCTATCAGCTGCTCCTTGGTGGGTTTCTTATTAAACTTCACAAATACAGCAGCTGTGTGGCCATTTAATACAGGCACACGGATACACTGGCAGGTAATCACAGGGCCTTCTGCAGGCTTGATTACACCATCCTCAATTTTTCCCCAAATGCGAAGGGGCTCCTTCTCGCTCTTTTCTTCTTCACCGCCGATATAAGGGATGATATTCTCTACCATCTCAGGCCAATCTTTGAAGGTCTTACCGGCTCCGGAAATTGCCTGATAAGTAGTTGCAACCACTTCCACAGGCTCAAATTCCTTCCATGCAGTCAAAACAGGAGCATAACTTTGGATAGAGCAATTGGGTTTTACAGCGACAAAGCCTCTCTTGGTGCCCAAACGCTTCTTCTGGAAATCGATTACTGCCATATGTTCCGGATTGATCTCAGGCACCACCATAGGAACATCAGGAGTCCATCTGTGAGCACTGTTGTTAGATACCACAGGGGTCTCTGTCTTTGCATAGGCTTCCTCGATGGCTTTAATCTCATCCTTGGTCATATCTACGGCACTGAACACAAAATCCACTTCTGCAGCCACTGCTTCCACTTCATTTACATTCATAACCACAATATTTTTCACTGCTTCAGGCATAGGTGTGGTCATTTTCCATCTGTCACCAACCGCTTCTTCGTATGTCTTGCCTGCAGAGCGGGGACTAGCAGCAATGGTTGTCACCTCAAACCAGGGATGATTTTCCAACAAAGAAATAAATCTCTGTCCAACCATACCTGTACCACCTAAAATACCAACTTTTAATTTGTCACTCATAATTTAACCTCTTTCCTGTGTATGATTACACTTATTTTCTTATTGTTCTAAATATTTTTTGTGAAGTTCAATCACTTGCTTCATAACCTCAGGGCCGGGTGCCCCCAATGTCAGCCTCTTTTCTACACAAGTCTTCAAAGAAACGGCCGTAAAAATATCTTTCTCAAAATGCGGGTCTATGGCCTGCAGTTCCTGTAAGGACAATTTGTCTATGGAAGTATTCTTTTCGATGCAATACAGCACCAAACGTCCAATGATACCATGGGCATCCCGGAAAGGAACCCCTTTCGCCACCAAATAATCTGCTGCATCGGTGGCATTGGTGAATCCATTCATAGCGCTGTCTGCCATACGGTCTTTCTTAAAATTCATGGTTTTTAACATCCCTGCAAAAAGAACAATGCAGTCTTTCACCGTGCGGATGGCATCAAAGGATACCTCTTTGTCCTCTTGCATATCCTTGTTGTATGCCAGAGGAATCCCCTTCATAGTGGTAAGCAGGGACATCAACGCACCATAGACACGTCCCGTTTTGCCTCTTACCAACTCTGCAATGTCAGGATTCTTCTTTTGGGGCATAATACTACTGCCGGTGGAATAGGCATCATCAATTTCAACGAACTGATACTCGTTGGAATTCCAGATAATAATCTCCTCTGAAAAACGACTCAGATGCATCATTGCAATCGAAAGGGCAGATAAAAACTCAATCAAATAATCACGGTCTGCCACAGAATCCATGCTGTTTAATGTGGGGCCATAGAAGCCAAGCAACTGTGCGGTATAGTCTCTGTCCAAGGGATACGTGGTACCTGCCAAAGCGCCCGCCCCCAAAGGACAATAATTCATGCGCTCATAAATATCCTGCATTCGCTGTCTGTCCCGTTTAAACATTTCAAAGTAAGCACCATAATGATGGGCCAATGTAATAGGCTGTGCCTTTTGCAGATGTGTAAATCCGGGCATATAGGTTTCCACATGCTCTTCCATAGTGGTTAAAATGACTGCAAGAAGTTCTTTTAACAATGCAGCTACTTCTACTACCTGGTCGCGTACATACAGTCTCATATCCAATGCCACCTGATCGTTTCTGCTTCTTCCGGTATGTAATTTCTTACCGGCATCACCGATACGGGAAATCAGAGTGGCTTCAATGAAACTGTGAATATCTTCCTGTGTTTCATCAATTGCCAGTGTGCCGCCTTCAATCTCCTTTAAAATCTGCTCTAATCCTTTGCCAATGGCATCTCCTTCCTCGGCGGAAATAATGCCCTGTTTTGCCAACATTTTGGCATGCGCCATGCTGCCGGCAATGTCTTGTTTATAAAGCAGTTTATCAAAGGAAAGAGACGCGTTAAAATCAAACACCTTTTGCTCTGTTTCTTTTGTAAATCTTCCTCCCCATAACTGGGCCATTTCATTTACCTTCTTTCTGAGTAACATCCTTTAAATCTGCTATAGATATTACCACAAACAACCACTCAATGCAAGCAATCCTGTAACATAAAACGAGGAATTCACATACCCTACCAATAGAAAAAAACAAAGGGCATAGCAGGAGCAGAATGAAACCTATTTTAGAATTAGAAAACATAAGTTATTCTTATCACAGTCTGCATGGTGAAACAAAGGCCCTGGAGAACATCTCTTTCTCGGTACAGGAAGGAGAATTTCTTGCCATCATCGGGCCCAGCGGATGCGGCAAATCTACATTGTTATCCATGATTGCAGGTCTAATACAACCGGAATCGGGTACCATACGTTTTCAAAATCCAAATGGGACTTGCACCTATCCGAAAATCGGGTATATGTTGCAGAAGGATCATTTATTGGAATGGCGTACCGTTTACCAAAATGTCACATTGGGATTAGAACTAAAGAAGGAAATGACAAAAGAGAATCTGGCCATTGTGGAGCAGATGTTGTCCGATTACGGTCTGGAACAATTCAGGGATAAGACACCCTCGGAATTATCCGGTGGAATGAAGCAGAGAGCTGCTCTCATACGAACACTTGCTACAAATCCGCAAGTTTTATTGCTGGACGAAGCCTTCAGTGCTCTGGATTATCAAACCAGACTATATGTATCTTCTGATATTTGTCGATTGATCAAAGAAGCCGGGAAAACAATGATTATGATTACCCACGATTTGGCAGAAGCAATCAGTCTGGCAGACCGTATCATTGTACTCACTTCTCGCCCGGCAAAAGTAAAACGAAGTTTACCCATCCACCTGACAACTTCAGAGTATTCTTCTCTCTCTGCCAGAAATGCACCGGAATTCAATGATTATTTTAATCTTTTATGGGAGGATTTGAATACATGAAAACAAGCAAACAAGAATATACCTCACAAGAGTTATTTGTGCATCGCCACAAAATGCAACATCACTTTATTACATTTTGGCGAATCACAATATTCGTCTTCTTTCTGGGCCTATGGGAGTTGGCTTCCCGTACCAAAATGATTGACCCGTTTTTCTTTTCCAGCCCCAGCAGTATCTTAACATGCTTTTGGACACAATGCACAACCAATCAAATGATGATGCACATTTTAATTACATTATTTGAAACGGTCATAAGTTTCCTGCTAGTACTATTGGTCAGTTTACTTTTTGCAACTGTTCTATGGCACTGTCATACTCTTTCCGACATATTAGAGCCTTATTTAGTTGTGTTAAACAGTCTACCCAAATCAGCCCTTGCACCGCTAATCATTGTGTGGCTTGGCACTGGAATAAAAACAATCATCATTGCCGGCATGTCAGTGGCGGCTTTTGGTGCAATCATCAGTCTTCATGTGGGGTTTCATCAAGTAGATAAAGAAAAATTAATCCTCATCAAAACACTAGGTGGCACCACACATGACGCTTTCGTCAAAGTAGTACTTCCCGGGTCAATTCCCATTATTTTAAGTACTGCAAAAGTAAATATCGGTTTGGCCCTGGTGGGTGTCATTATCGGAGAATTTCTGGCGGCAAGACGAGGATTGGGGTATCTGATCATATATGGATCTCAGGTGTTCCAGTTGGATATGGTGATCACATCCATTATCATTCTTTGTATTATTGCCCTTGCTTTTTATAAAGCAGTACAAAGCATGGAACACCATATCAAAAAAAGATATAAGTTTATGTAAAATAAAGCTTCCTGTTTATTTAGGGAATAAAACACCCTCCTTACCTTAAAGTAAAGAGGGTACATAATCAATTAACGAAGTAACGCTTCCTTGTTGGTACAATAGACGATATCGTCTCTTCCGCTCATCATTTCCAAAAATTCCTCAAACCGCTTCCAATCATCCCTTAAATCAAATTCATAGGCATGACCCCAAACATAAAAAATTTGCGGTTTGTCAGTCTTTAGTTCAAGAAACTCTTTTCCCATTTCAAACATACGGTCCATATCTCTGTGATGGTAGACACTGGGTCGGAACTGGAATAAATTCTCCTGAGGATTGAAATCATCAGATGATATAGTGGTTCTTGCATATTTCACACCGGTATTCTTTTGGATGATTCGGGCGACTCTGTCGTCAAAGTTCACACCACCGCCGGGATAGGCAAATCCAACCACCTCATAACCACAGATATCACTTAATGCAAGACGATCCTGCTCCACCTCCCGAATGATTTCCTTTTCGTCTTCTATCAGAGGAAGTAAGGGATGGGTCAATGTATGCGCAGCAATCTCGTGTCCTTCGTAAATATGCTTTACATCGGCCTCATTTACTTTAGGTCTGGGAATAATTTTTCCGTCGATGTTCCATTCGCTATAGGTCCCAAAACGCTGACTGTTCAAATTAAATGTAGCCTTCATATTGTATTTATTAAACAATTCAACTAAACGAATGTCCTGGGTTACCCCATCGTCATAACTAAAGGTTAAATATTTTAACTTCTGTTCACTCATAGCGCACCTCATCTTCGCATATTTTCATTTATTAGACAATATGTAAAAAAGTCGCAAGCATATTGCCTGCGACTTTCAAGCTGAAAATGAGACTCGAACTCACGACCCCTTCATTACGAGTGAAGTGCTCTACCGACTGAGCTATTTCAGCAATCAGGCTGTTTTACAGCCTTTTTTATTATATATGCAAGCATTTTGTTTTTCAAGTATAAAATCAAATATTTTGTCCTAAGTTTAATCCAAGGAATGTATATATAACCCGCTCCGCAGTTTGGGTTCAAACCAGGTTGATTTTGGGGGCATCAAAAGCCCTGCATCCGCCACTGCGAATAGTTCATCCATAGATGTGGGATACATGGAAAAAGCAACTTTCATGTCAGTATGCACTCTTCTTTCTAACTCACTTAATCCACGAATACCTCCCACAAAATCAATTCTCTTATCTGTTTTGGGCTCCTGAATACGTAGTATAGGATTTAATAAATGATCCTGCAAAATAGAAACATCCAATCCTGCAATGGGATCGTTGGATAATATGTGTTCCTTTGCATCCAACCGATACCAGCAACCCTCAAGAAACATACCAAAAGATGCTTTATGCTGTGGCTGATATACATTCTTGCCTATAGTTGTTATCGAAAAATTTTCGGATATTTTCTCTATGAATTCCTTAGAGGAATATCCGTTCAAATCTTTGACCACACGATTGTAATCCATAATCTTTAGTTCATCTGCATCAAACAACACAGAAAGGAAATAATTAAATTCTTCCGTACCATCAAAGTCTGGATATTGTTCTCTTCTCTTTAAGCCAACCTTTACAGCAGAGGCGCATCTATGGTGGCCATCTGCAATATATAACTCAGATATATGATCAAATGTATGACGAATCAACTCCACGGTATCCACATCATTGATGATCCACCCTCTGTGACGGATACCATCTTCCTCAGAAACAAAATCATAAGAACAATCCGTTTGCTTTATTTGAAAGATCATTTCTGAAAGAACAGGATTAGATTTATATGCCAAAAATATGGGACCTGTCTGCATATTGGTGGTATCCACATGACGTATCCGGTCTGCTTCCTTGTCTGCACGGGTATTTTCATGCTTCTTAATAATATTATTCAAGTAGTCATCTACTGAAGCACAAGCCACAATCCCTGTTTGAGAACGTTCTCCCATAGTTAACTCATACAGATAAAATGAAGGTGTTTCATCCTGAATAAACTTTCCTTCCTGGATCCAATTTCGGAGTAACTCCCTTGCCTTATCATAGACTTCCGGGGCATAAGTATCCACTTGCTCACAAAATCCGGTTTCTGCGCGGTCAATGGCAAGAAAGGAATCCGGATTATGATGAACTACAGCAGTCGCCTCCTGTCTGTTGTACACATCATAGGGAAGTGCTGCGATTGTGCTTTCAAGTCCTAAGGCAGGACGATACGCTTTAAAGGGTTTGATAATAGACATATTGGTCTCCTTAAAA
>CAJGCP010000055.1 GCA_904501885.1 uncultured Acetatifactor sp.
CAACGGTACATCTGAAAGGGAAGGATACTATAAAGTTTCTTAGGTGGCGCGACACCAAGGTAAACCATAGCAATGAACAACGGATGGAGCGTCAGCGTATTTATATTAAGAATTTCAAAACGCAAGCGCTTTCTGCCATAAAAAATGATCTTCAATTGCCTGTCCGAATGTTCGAGGATTTAACCAATGAGATGGTTACCAGCATAACACTGGACCAAGTGGCCTATTATGCTACAGAAATCCTTTCGATGGAAATTTCTGCAGAGCATATCATAAGCTTAAAGGGTGAAAATAAAGTAGGCACAGTCTATGATGAGTTCTACGTGGATGAGGATGCGTTATACGAACTGATAATTGATACTTTTTATGCGGATGTGCCAATGGGAGAGACCTGATGAAAAAGATTGTAATTTTACTGGTTATTGCGGTTTTTCTTGGTGGAATGGGAACAGTCTTGTGGATGCACCAAGGTATTTTTAATGACGTGGAACTTACGAGGGAAGCATACACAGTTCAGGGAGATACAGATGCGGGACCTTATTTAGACTTTACAGCACTTCAAGAAATAAACCCCGATATTTATGCGTGGATATATATACCCGGTACGACCATAGATGCGCCGATAGTGCAGCATCCGGAGGATAATTCATATTATTTGAATCACAACGCAAAAGGTGAAGAGAACTTTTACGACGCCATATTTACAGAAAATTACAATGATAAAGCATTTGATGACTATATCACGGGTGTCTATGGAAATAGTGCAGAAAAAGATGCTGGATTTTATGATCTCTATCAATATAAAAACATGGAGTTTATGGAGGACCATCCCTATCTATACATTTATTTGCCGGACCGTGTGCTTCAGTATCGTATTTTCGCAGCCTATGTGGGGGACAATTCCCACGTGGTCTTAAATTATGAGAAGGGCGTGGATGAAATGGCCCGGGAAGTGTACATTGACAGTATTATGGAACAGCGGTCGATGGATGCGATTATTGACAGAAATACTTCTGTAGATTACAATAGTAAGGTAATAACGCTTACTACAAATCATAAATTGGGAAATAATTTTCGATTTTTAGTGCAAGCATATCTTGAACAAATAAAAAAATAGGTGTATAATAGTATAAATTGACTTAAAATTAGCACCAAATTTTTCCAGGAGGAATGAAAAGTAATGAAAAAATCAATTGTAACTACACTGATAACAACAGTACTTGTGTTGGCAATGACCATTACCACATATGCAGCAGGATCCATTGTTGGTTCCCTGGATATGCCCAATGCCAGCGCAGATGGTACAGAGATGAATTTGGTAGATGCAACTACCGTAACATATCCTACAGAGGTACAGGATATTGTGACTGAAATCAATGCAGCTACACCTGAAAAGAATCTTCATGATGTGTTGGATGCCATCCTTCCCGAAGAGATTGAGCTGTTTGACAACAACCAGATGATTAGTGCCGGAGTGAATCTGATAGGTTGGAAGTTCCTTTCTCCCGTAATGGATTTGCAGATTACAGGCGCTACACCTACAGCTGATCATCCTGTAAAAGTAACCTTTGTTGCAAACAATGTTACCAAGCAGATTAATGTAGATGTGCTTCACTACTGTGCAGAGCATGGTTGGGAAATCATCACCGGCGAAAAAGTAAGCGACAATCAGATCGCCGCTTATTTCCATTCCGCATCTCCTGTGGTTCTTCTCTACAGAGAAGCAAAGAAGCCTTCCTACCATGGTAGTTGGAATTCTCCTGCTTTCTATCCTACAGCAACACCTGTAGCAACTGCAGCACCTACAGCAGCTCCTGTTTATGTACCTGTTGATAAAGAGGATGTAGATGTAGAGGAATCTGTAGTAGAGTCCAGTGAGGAGTCCGTAGTAGAATCCTCTGAAGAATCTGTAGTAGAATCTTCTGAAGAAGTGGTAGAATCCAGTGTTCAGGGTTCTGAATCCGATGTGCCTGCAGGCGCAGAGGCAGAAGGAAGCGGTTCTGTATTGCCCGTTGTAATTGTTGGCGCAGTATTGGTAGCAATCGGCATCTTCTTGATTATCTTCTTGAAGAGAAAGAAAGACGAAGAATAATTTTTAAATTCTAACATGATAAAATTAAATTGAGTGGTGACACTAGAGGCGTTATCTGATGAATTTCAGATAACGCCTTTTTTATGGTTTGTCCTATGAATTTTATATAAATTCTTAGCTTGATTTGTTTACTGTGGACCATCTGTGTGGTAAAATAATACAAAGTTTATATGAGTTGGAAGGAATTTTACTCTGATGAATAAATTAGAAAAAAGATTTGGTAAATATGCGATTCAAAATCTGTCCTTAATGCTGATTATGTGTTATGTGGCAGGATATGTGATACAGTTTTTCAACGCCACATTTTTGTCTTATCTGACATTGAATCCTTATGCTATTTTACAAGGGCAGGTGTGGAGAGTGTTTACCTGGGTGGTGGTTCCGCCTGACTCCTTGGGGATGTTTACTATCATATCCCTGATGTTTTATTATAGTATCGGCACCACATTGGAGCGTACCTGGGGCACTTGGCGGTACAATGTGTATTTATTCTCCGGCATGCTGTTTACCATTCTTGGCAGCTTCCTTTGGATGGGGCTGGCATCTTATTTTAATGCTCAGGAGATTGCTTATTACGGAGAAGAGTTTTATTTTTCCACCGGCGGATTGTTTTTTAGTACGTATTATGTGAATATGTCCATTTTTCTGGCTTTTGCAGCCACATTCCCCAATATGCAGGTGCTTTTGATGTTCTTTATTCCTTTAAAGGTGAAATGGCTTGGTATCCTCTACGGTGTGTTGTTGGGAATCGAATTTATGAATTGTATCAAGAGTGGCAATCTGATGGTAGGGATTGCAATCGCTTCGTCATTGCTTAACTTTGTGATTTTCTTCTTGAACAGCAGGAAGCATTTGCGCATGACCCCGAAGCAGATGCAGCGTCGTGCTCAATTCAAACAGGAAGTGAAGAAGAGCACGCCTCTGACCAGACACAAATGTGCGATTTGTGGTCGGACGGAAAAGGATGATCCGAATTTAGAGTTCCGGTTCTGTTCTAAATGCCGTGGCAATTACGAGTACTGCTCGGAGCATTTGTTTACCCATACGCATGTAGAATAGATGTTATTTGTTAAAATGAAATGATGAGGTGAGAATCACATGAATAAAGAATTACTGTTCGCACAAACCCTGGAACAAATCCGCGCATTGGCAAAGGAGCAGGGCAATTGTGTCAGCCAAGAGCAGGTGCAGGAAGCCTTTGCTGCGTTGGAATTGAATGGAGATCAATTACAGATGGTGTATGACTATCTGGTGAAACATAAGGTGGGTATCGGTACGCCTGTAAACCCGGATGATTATCTGAGTAACGAAGAACGGGATTATCTGCAGGATTATATGAACGAATTAGCGGAATTGCCCACTTATACGGAGGGGGAGATCACTGCGTTTTCTATCTCTGCCATGGCGGGAGAGACATCTGCCCAGCAAAGACTTCTGGAAGTCTATCTGAAGGATGTGGTGGATGTGGCCAAATTGTATGCCGGTCAAGGGGTATTCCTGGAGGACTTGATTGGCGAGGGCAATGTGGCATTGACTATTGGTGTCACTATGGTTGGCAGCCTGGAGAAGCCGGAAGAAGTGGGCGGTATGCTGATGCAGATGGTGATGAATGCCATGGAGGATTGCATTCAGGAAAATGCAGATGTGAAGAAACAAGATGAAAAGATTGCCGACAAGGTCAATCAGGTTGCAATGAAGGCCAAGGAGTTGGCTGAGGCTTTGCATCGAAAAGTCACCGTGGAGGAACTGCGGGAAGAAACCGGTATGTCTGAGAAGCGCATCCTGGATGCCATCAGAATGAGTGGGTTCCGTATGGAGGACATTGAGGTAGAGGAGTATAAAGATGGCGAAAACAACGTATGAGGAATATAAATATAGCCTTCAGGATGTGAGCCGTATTTATCTGGGATGCAAATACTCGTTTATGGAATTAATCACAAATGAGGATTTGAGCTTTAAATTCCGAATGATTATTGAGAAGTATATCTTGCAGGAAGTACTGGCAGAGGCGCAAATGAGTAGAGAGGCATATTTAAATGGCACCACCTTGGAGCAGCATTTATATTATTTGCCTGCAGATGGTTTTATTGTGCAAATCTATAAGCAGATGAAGGCCCGCATCAAGGTCAATGTAATCGAAGAAAAAAAGTCTCTTTTAGGAAGGATAAAAAAGCAGTATGTCACCAAAACTTTTACCATAGAGGACTTGGTACGCATGTCTACGGATGAAAAAAAGGCAGTGGGTTTGGTGATTCAGGAATTGTCCGTAAGTAAGCTTGCATTAATGTCTCTTTAGTCCGGTTGTGATGCAAAGGTTATAAATATAGTGAAAAGGAAGGCTCGTATGAGGATAGAAGATTTAAAAGCCTATGAGGTCATTGGAAAGCAAGAATTAAAAGATATGGATGCCGTCGGATATTTGGTAAAACATAAAAAATCCGGCGCTAAAATTGCGCTGATTTCCAATGAAGACGAGAATAAGGTTTTTTACATCGGATTTAGAACGCCTCCCAAGGATTCCACCGGTGTGGCGCATATTTTGGAGCATTCCGTACTATGCGGGTCCAAGAATTTCCCGGTGAAGGATCCCTTTATTGAATTGGTGAAGGGGTCATTAAATACGTTTTTGAATGCAATCACTTATCCCGATAAGACCATTTATCCTGTGGCCAGCTGCAATGATAAGGATTTTCAGAATCTGATGCATGTCTATTTGGATGCAGTATTTTATCCTAAGATATATGAAAACGAAGCCATCTTCCGTCAGGAAGGATGGCACTATGAGTTGGATGAGAATGAGAACCTCATCTACAATGGTGTGGTTTATAATGAGATGAAGGGGGCATTTTCAGACCCAGATGGAGTGTTGGAGCGGGAATTGGTATCTGCCCTATATCCTGACACCACCTATGCATGCGAATCCGGCGGAGATCCTGCCGTGATTCCGGAGCTTACGTACGAGGAGTTTAAGGCTTTCCACAGTAGCTATTATCATCCCTCCAATAGTTATATTTATCTCTATGGGAATATGGACATGGCAGAAAAACTGCACTTTTTAGATGCCGAGTATCTATGTCATTTTGATGCTATTTCTGTGGATTCTGAGATCAAGACACAGACTCCTTTTGCTGAGGAAGTGCGCAGAGTACGTCCCTATTCCATCGGGGAAGAAGAGGATGCGGAAGGGAAGGCATATCTAGCCTATACTCATACCTTTGGGGAGGATACGCTGGATAGGGAACTGTATCTTGCCATTCAAATCCTGGAATATGTGCTTTGCACTGTGCCGGGTGCACCTGTCAAGCAAGCCCTTACAGATGCAGGTTTGGGAGAAGAAATCGAAAGTTACTGTGAGAATAATATTAAGCAACCTTCCATTACTTTTGTAGCAAAGAACGCACCCATGGAAAGAGAAGAAGAGTTTAAGTCCATCATCAATGGGGTGTTACAGCGTATTGTAGAGGAGGGCTTCGATAAGAATTCTCTTTTGGCGGCAGTGAATCGTTTTGAATTTAGTTACAGAGAGGCAGACACCGGCAGAACGCCTAAGGGATTGATTTATGGTATTCAAGCTCTGGACAGCTGGTTGTATGACGAGTATGCACCTTTCCTGCATTTGGATGCAGGAGATGTCTTTGGTGTGTTGAGAGATAACATTGAAACCGGATATTTCGAAGCCTTGGTGAAGAAGTATTGGTTGGAGAATCCCCATGGGGCTTTGGTTGTGCTGGAACCGGTACCCGGCTTGTCTTCCCGTCAGGAGGCGGAAACGGCAGAGCAATTAAAAGAAATCAAGGCTCAAATGAGTGTTGCAGATTTGCAGGCGGTCAAAGATATGATGGCTTCCTTAGAAGCATTTCGAGAGCGCGAGGATCTAGCGGAGGATTTGGCGAAGATTCCTTTGCTGACCAGAGAGGACCTGAAGCGGGAAGCCAATGGTTTTGTCAATGAAGAGAGGAATATAGAGGGCGTTCATACCCTGTATCATAATCTCTTTTCGAATGGCATCGGATATTTGCGTTTGTTGTTTTTGACTGATAATCTTCCGGCGGAATATATCCCCTATGTGGGCATTCTTTACGATGTTTATCTGCAAATGGATACAACCAATTATACCTATGGTCAACTGGCTGCTGCCATCAATATGGAGAGCGGTGGAATTCACGTGTCAAATTCTGTATATTCCACTTTGGAGGACCCGGAGAATTACCGGATTTCTTTTGATATTTACGGTAAGGCTTTTGATGATAAATTGCCCAAGCTTCTTCAGCTGATGGAAGAACTGATCCTTTCCACTGATTTTTCCAATACCAAGCGCTTAAAGGAACTGTTGGTGGAAAGCAAGTTAAGATGTGAACAGTCCTTACTGCAGGCGGGCCACAGTGTTGCTCTGCACCGGGCCATTTCCTATGGCTCTGTGAAAGGTGCCATTGGGGAACAGATGAATGGCTTGGACTATATGAATTTCCTGACGGATTTATGTGCTGATTTTGAAGCCCGCAAGGAGGAAGTGGTGGAGAAATTAAATGAACTGACCAGGATGATATTCCGTCCCGAAAATCTGTTGGTAGATTTTACCGGTGATGAGGGGGCGTTAGTTGGTCTGTCAGATGCTCTGGGGCTTTTCCATAGAAAACTCCATACAGTACCTGTAGAAACAGCATCCTATTCACCGAAACCGGAGGTAAAAAATGAGGGCATTACCACACCCGGACAGGTGCAGTATGTGTGTCGGGCAGGTAATTTCCGCAAAAAAGGATTAGAATATCACGGGGCGTTGAATGTGTTGAAGGTGATGTTGGGATATGAGTATTTGTGGACCAATGTCCGTGTCAAGGGCGGAGCCTACGGATGTATGTGTGGATTTGCCAGAGGGGGAGACTCTTACTTTGTGTCTTACCGGGATCCTAAATTAAGGGAGACGGTTCAGGTGTTTGAAGGAGCAGTTGATTTTGTACAAAACTACCGTGCGGATGATCGTACCATGTTACAATATATCATTGGCGCCATCAGTGAGATGGATACGCCACTTAGTGCGAAAGCCAAAGGGGATCGTTCCAGGGTGGCATTTCTCACAGGAATCATCGAGGAAATGATCCAGAGGGAGCGTGACCAGGTGTTAGATGCCACGCCTGCAGATATACAGGCCATGGCGGAATATATCAGAGCCTTCCTATCTGAGGAGTGTTTGTGCGTGGTGGGAAGCGAACAGAAGATAAAGAGTGAATCAAATCTGTTCTTACAGATTGAGAATAGTAAAGGGAGGTAATGTTTATGGGAAAGAGTAGAAAAATGCGATATGGATTGGTTTTAGTTTTGGCGTTTGTACTGATGGCTATGGGAACCGTTTCCTGCGGGGCCTCCGACAAGGCAGTATCAGAAGATGCGGCCTATGAGATGGTGACGGATTCTTATGCGGGGGCCACTTTGGGCGGTATGAATTACAGTGCTAACCGCGGCGACGGCGCCTTGAAAATGGAAGCGGTAGAGATGG
>CAJGCP010000056.1 GCA_904501885.1 uncultured Acetatifactor sp.
ACGGATGCATTGGCGGCTATCCGAAAAGCAGTGTATGAGGACAAGATGCTTTCGCTGGACGAGATGAAAAAGATTTTAGTTTCCGACTGGGAGGGAAAAGAGCCTCTCCGTTTGTTGATAAAAAACCGTTTCCCGAAATTTGGTCAGGGCGATGCCAAAACGGACGCCATAGCCAAGGAAATCGTGGATGTATTAGATGAGAATATCACCGGAAATCCTAATACCAAGGGAGGGAAATACCGCTTGGGATTGTTTTCCATCAATTGGAGATGGGGATTTGGAGCAAAGACCGCTGCTTCTGCGGATGGCAGAAAAGCCGGAGAAACCATATCCCAGAATACCAGTGCCACTTTTGGCGCTGATAAAGAAGGGGCCACAGCCCATTTGCTGTCCGTGGCATCCATTGATGCTACCAGAACACCCAATGGCGCCATTGCGGACATTGATTTGCATGCTTCCGCGGTGCAGGGTGTCAGTGGGGTGAAGATGATGACTGCGATGGTGAAAACCTTCTTTGAACAGGGTGGTTTGTCAGTGCACATGAATGTGTTGAACACGGAGGTGCTGAAGGCAGCCAAGGAAGCACCGGAGAAATATCCATCTTTACAGGTACGGCTCTGTGGATGGAATGTGTTGTTCTCTACTTTGAGCGAAAAGGAAAAAGATGAATTCATAGCGAGGTCCATGCAATGACAGGAATCATATCCGGAATCAAACGAATGGAAATACATGATGGCGACGGGATTCGGACCACCGTCTTTTTCAAGGGATGTCCCTTGCGTTGTTTGTGGTGTCACAACCCGGAGAGCCTGTCCTTTGAAGGTCAAACCGCATATTTTAAGGAAAAGTGTATGCAGTGTGGTTTGTGCAAAGGAGAACGCAACCAGACCGTGGCACGGCAATGTCCTACGGAAGCCCTTGTACACTACGGCAAGGAAATGGAAGTAGAAGAACTGGTAGAGATTCTCTTGCAAGATAAGGGGTATTATGACAACAGCGGTGGAGGTGTGACCCTTTCCGGAGGAGAGTGCCTGGCGCAAATTGATTTTGCGGAAGAGTTGGCAAAAAGCCTGAGGGAAAAAGGCGTCAGTGTCTATATTGACACCTGTGGATTTGTGAGTAGGGAAAATTTGAAGCGTATCCTTCCCTATGCGGATGCCTTTTTGTATGATATCAAGGCGATTGACCCCCAGGTACACAAGAAATGTACCGGGCAGGAGAATGGCCTGATTTTAGAGAATCTAAGGTACCTGTCAGAACAGGGTAGCAAAATCGAAATTCGATATCCCTTAGTGAAGGGCTACAATGATGGGGAATGTGAGAAGATAGGTGCATTCTTACAGAGTTTGGCCGGCATTACGAAGGTGAAGGTGTTACAGTATCACCGATTTTCCGGATCCAGATATGAGGCACTGGGTATGTTCTGCACATTGCCTGAAGTGGAGACCACCTATGCAGATGTAGCAAGGGCGGTGGAAATACTGCGTGCCTATGGGCTGAATGCCATCAATGGGATGGATGAAAACTAAAAGGATGAAGTAAAATTATAAATTTGAGAAAGAAATTTGAATACCATTTTATTTCAAGGTGATTCTATTACGGATGCAGCAAGGAGCCGGGAAGCAGACAGTGTTGTGGGGCATGAAGTCATCAAAAGAGAATGGCTCAAGGCATTTGAGAGTATAAAGAATTAACGGAGCGTTTGTATATCAAAATATCCTGACTTGAGAAAACCTCAAGTCAGGATATTTTTTATAATATTTCTGTTTACTTAATCTTTCTTCTTAGACTTAAAACTGTTCAGAATCATGGTCATTATCATAATCAGGAGCATCGCCACGAACAGACCGGCCATACCCATTCCAAGGATCTCAAGTCCTGCCATTATATTTGCGTTCATAGTATTCTCCTTTCCTTACATACGGCTTGTAACAAGCTGAATCAGCAAACCACCTGCGATAGCGGATGCTATCTGTCCTGCAACATTAGCACCGGCTGCATGCATAATGATGATGGTTCCGGGGGTTTCTTCCTGCGCCAATTTTTGGGCTACACGGGAAGCCATAGGGAATGCGGAAATACCTGCTGCACCGATCATGGGATTCAGTTTTTCTTTGACAAAGAGGTTCATAAACTTCGCAAGTAAGATACCGCCAAAGGTGTCGAATACGAATGCTGCGAGACCAATACCCATAATGAACAAAGTGTCTGCACGAACGAAATCTTCTGCCTTCATGCTGAAGGAAATGGTGATACCAAGCAGCAGAGTAATCAGGTTAGTCAAACCTGTCTGTGCTGTTTCTGACAAGGTCTGCAATACGCCACATTCACGAATCAGGTTACCAAACATCAAAAATCCTACCAGGGATGCAGAGGAAGGAGCTACCATACCTACAATAATTGTAGTTAAAATAGGGAAGAGGATACGAGTGGTCTTGGACACACTTGCCGCCTCATACTTCATGGTAATTGCTCGTTCCTTCTTAGTGGTAATCAATTTGATTGCCATAGGCTGAACGATGGGAACCAAAGCCATGTATGAATATGCTGCTACGGCGATAGCACCGATGAACTGGGAATCCAATACCTGGGATACCAAAAGTGCAGTGGGACCGTCAGCGGCACCGATGATACCCATAGAAGCTGCATCGGGAAGATCATATCCCATAGCGGTGGAAATCAAAAGTGCGATAAAGATACCCAGCTGTGCAGCGGCACCGAACAGGAACAAGATGGGCTTGGACAACAGAGGACCAAAGTCAATCATTGCACCGATACCGATGAACAACAGGATGGGGAGTGCCTCGGATGCTTCAATACCCACATCATAGAGCCATTGAATGATACCGTTTACCTCTCCTACACCCTCAAGTGTCTGATTCAAAGCATTACTACCGGGAAGATTCACCAGGATTGCACCAAAGCCCATGGGCAGGAGCAATGCGGGTTCATATTCCTTTTTGATTGCTACGTAAATAAGCGCAGCACCTACTAAATACATAACGAGTTGTTGCCATGTAACTGCGGCAAAACCCTCCCATATAAATGACATGTTGTCTCCCTTCTGCCGCCTTCTGTGACGGCACGCGTATTTCCTACATTATATCCTAGTTATATCCTTTTTTCAATGGTTAACTGGTTAAAAAGTTTATAATCATTTAATTGTTTTTGCATATAAAACCAAGTATAATGATGCGTATAAACAGACGAAGAGTACAAAGACTACATATAGGATAGGAAGGTTAATTGATTTTGACGAAACAGGAGTTTTTGAAAGTGTTGCAGTCCAGTCTGACGGGGAAGATTTCTGACAGACAGGTGGCAGACCATTTAAATTATTATGAGGATTATATTTCCAATGAAATCCGTGGCGGTAAATCGGAGCAGGAGGTAATGGCGTCCTTAGGTGACCCCAGACTCATTGCCAGAAGTATTCTTGCGGCAGGAGGTGCTGAGGAGCAGACCACTTCCGGCACCGGCGGCAGAGCAGAAGGATATTATCGTGACGGAGGCAATGGACACTATAGCGGTGGAGCGCAGGGTCAATATGGTGGCGGAACGAAGAGTTACCACGGTGGAACTGAGGAACCGCCTACAGGAAGGGTATTTCGAATCCCGGCGTGGGGCTGGATGCTCATCGTGATTGTGGCGCTGATGCTCATCCTGAGTTTTGTTTTTTCCGTGATTAAGATACTTTTTCCCATTTTGTTCCCGATTATGGTTGTGATTTTTTTTGTAAAATTATTTCGGGACTGGTTGAATTAGTGTGATATTTTCCACTGTTTCTTCACATACTATGGGCGTAACTGTCAACTGAGTTGTGCCGCGTAATGTGGCAGGATGTGAGGAAAACATGGAAAACAACAATAATAAGTATAGCAACGCTATGGACCATGCTGATAATTGCAAGAACGCACAGAGCAAGAATGAAAAAGCGCAGAATGCAAAGAACAGCCAGAACAAGAACCAGGGCGGTCAGAATAAGAACAGCCAGAACAAGACCAACTAATCAAAAGTTGCTGCAGGGGATGCCGATAAGGTGTCCCCTGTTTTCATTCCTCTATTTACTTTGGATGAGAAATTTTGTATACTTGATTTGTTACTTCATAAACCGGGTTAAGCGCCGGTTTGAAAGGAAATCAGAATGAAACGATACGAGTTGATTGCACCCTGCCATTTCGGTATGGAGTCAGTGCTAAAACGGGAAATAGATGATTTGGGATATGATATTGCTGAGGTGGAAGACGGCCGTGTGACCTTCTATGGCGATGAGGAGGCTGTGTGTCGGGGCAATGTGTTTCTACGCACGGCAGAACGTATTTTAATTAAAGTAGGAAGCTTTACTGCGGAAACTTATGAGGAGTTGTTCCAGGGCACCAAGGCGTTGCCTTGGGAAGAATATATTCCTGTGGACGGTAAATTCTGGGTGGCAAAAGCGGCCAGTGTGAAGTCCAAACTGTTTAGTCCATCCGACATTCAATCCATTATGAAAAAGGCTATGGTGGAGCGCCTGAAGGGCATCTATCATGTGAACTGGTTCGCGGAGGATGGAGAGAGTTTTCCTATTCGTGTTTTTATTATGAAGGATAAGGTGACAGTGGGACTGGATACCACCGGTGATTCTTTACATAAGAGAGGGTATCGTAAATTGACTGCGAAGGCTCCTATTGCAGAGAATCTGGCGGCTTCTCTAATTATGCTGACCCCTTGGAGAGGGGACAGAATTTTAGTGGATCCTTTTTGTGGAAGCGGAACCTTCCCCATTGAGGCGGCTATGATGGCAGCCAATATGGCACCCGGTATGAATCGGGAGTTTAGCGCCATGAACTGGGACCATATCGTAGGGAAAAGACTTTGGTACGATACCTTGGATGAGGCAGCAGAGATGGTGGACCTTTCTGTGGAAACAGATATTCAAGGGTATGATATTGATGACAAAATGGTGAGCATTGCCAGAGAAAATGCAAAACTGGCAGGGGTGGACAAATTGATTCATTTCCAGAAGCGAGGGGTAGACCAGTTAAGCCATCCCAAGAAATATGGGTTTATCATTACCAATCCCCCCTATGGCGAGAGATTGCAGGAGCAGAGCGAAATGCCCGCCCTATATCGCACCATTGGAGAAAGATACAAGGCACTGGATTCTTGGAGCATGTATCTAATCACTGCCTACGAAAACGCGGAGCAGGACATCGGCAAGAAGGCGGATAAAAACCGCAAAATTTACAATGGTATGATGAAGACCTATTATTATCAATTTATGGGACCCAAGCCGCCGAAACGTAACTAATAGACATTGGGACACGGCATCATTAAAAGACGAAATGTACAATTGGTTGCGATACTACTATAAGGGAAAGAGGGAACATATGAAGCGTATGATTTTTGCCACCGGCAACGCGGGAAAAATGAAAGAGATCCGAATGATTATGGCAGACACCGATTATGAAGTGTTGTCCATGAAGGAAGCCGGTGTAGACATTGATATAGAAGAGAATGGCAGTACTTATGAAGAAAATGCATTGATAAAAGCAAGGGCAGTGGCTGCCGTTACTGGGGATACTGTGCTGGCAGATGATTCCGGTTTGGAAATTGATTATTTGAATAAGGAGCCCGGGGTACAGTCTGCCAGATACATGGGAGAGGATACACCCTATGCCATCAAAAACGCAAATTTGATCAGCCGGCTGGAAGGTGTGCCGGACGAACAGCGTACGGCGCGTTTTGTGTGCGCCATTGCAGCAGTATTGCCGGATGGCAGAGAACTTACCACCCGCGCCACCATTGAGGGACGTATAGGATACGAAGAAAAGGGAAACCATGGATTTGGATATGATCCCATCTTTTTCGTTCCTGAATTCGGTAAAACCACCGCGGAATTAACCGAAGAAGAAAAGAATCAGGTGAGCCATAGAGGTAAGGCGCTGGAGTTGATGAAGAAGGAATTGAACCGTACAACCTAAAGTGAGTGTGGTATATAATAAACACAAAGCAACCTGAAGAATGACCATTCATAACCTTGACACAAGGTGGATTCGTAGGATATAATACACAGGTGCATGAGGCGCCCATAATGCGTTATATGTATCTCGGGGTGTGGCTCAGTTTGGCTAGAGTACCTGGTTTGGGACCAGGGGGTCGCAGGTTCGAATCCTGTCACCCCGATGAAGCCGTTTTGAAGCCCTTCTTTGCTGTAAAAAACACGATTTATTCCGTCTGTGAATGTTGATAAACTTTTCTGCAGAAAATGAAATAAAAGTGTTGACAACCATTGCAGTTATAGGGTAAAATATGCTTCGTCGGTTTACACGCCGACAGTGGTATGTGTCCATAGCTCAGCTGGATAGAGCAACGGCCTTCTAAGCCGTAGGTCGAGGGTTCGAATCCCCCCAGGCTCGTTGGCATATAGATATATGTCATGTGGTGATGTGGGAAGTACACAGAACCTGTAAGCCTATCAAAGTTGATGGACTCAAAAAGAATATGGTGGGTATGG
>CAJGCP010000057.1 GCA_904501885.1 uncultured Acetatifactor sp.
ATACTGCGCGAGAGTAGTGAAAAATATTAAGATTGGTCCCTCCCCCGAATGGATGCAGAGAAGATTGGCGGCAAGCGGCATTCGTCCCATCAACAATTTGGTGGACATTACCAATTATGTGATGGAAGAGTATGGCCAGCCTATGCACGCATTTGATCTGGAATCAATTGCAGGCAAGAAAATCATTGTCCGCCGTGCAAAAGATGGGGATGAATTCCAAACCTTGGATGGACAGATACGTAAATTGGACAGCGAAGTGCTGATGATTTGTGATGCGGAAAAAGAAATTGGTATTGCAGGCATCATGGGCGGTGAGAATTCCAAGATTACGGACGAAGTTAAGACAGTTGTGTTTGAATCTGCTATTTTCAACGGTCCCAATATCAGAAAGTCTGCCAAGAGGGTGGGTCTTCGTACCGATGCATCCGGTAAGTTTGAGAAAGGCCTGGAGCCTCACAATGCAGAGGATGCCATCCATCGCGCATGTCAGTTGATTGAGGAGTTGGGCTGTGGTGAAGTGGTCAGTGGTATGATTGATGTTTCAGAACCCCTTCCTGAGAAGAAGGTATTGCCTTTTAAACCTCAGAAGTACAACAATTTGCTGGGAACCAATGTTTCTGCAGAAGAAATGAAAGAGATGTTTGCAAGAATAGACATTGAAGTGAAATCAGGCGCTGACGGCGAAGAATTGGTGATTCCTTATTTCCGTCAGGACTTGAACTGTGATGCAGACATCGCAGAGGAAGTGGCAAGATTCTATGGCTATGATAAGATTCCTACCACATTACCCTCCGGCGAAGCAACTGCAGGTGGATTATCTTACAAATTGAGAATTGAACAGAAGGTAAGAGATATTGCTGAATATTGCGGTTTCTCCCAGGGCATGACTTATTCCTTTGAAAGTCCTAAGGTATTCGATAAGTTGCAGTTGGATGCAGATGATAAATTGCGTCAGACTGTGACCATATCTAATCCTTTGGGAGAGGATTTCTCTGTGATGAGAACCATTTCCCTGAATGGTATGCTGACCAGTTTGGCCACCAACTACAATCGTAGAAATAAAGTGGCGAAATTATATGAATTGGGCAATATTTATCTCCCTAAGGCTTTGCCTTTGACAGAGTTGCCTGAAGAAAGAATGCAAATGACACTGGGCTTCTACGGAGATGGTGATTTCTTTACCATGAAGGGTGTTTTGGAAGAAATTTTTGCAGGTCTTGGTATGTTCAAGAAACCTCAGTACGATCCCAATGCAGGAAAGAATTTCCTTCACCCCGGTCGCCAGGCACTTGTGTCTTATGAAGGATGTGTGATTGGGTATTTGGGAGAGGTACATCCCCAAGTTTGTGATGCTTACGATATTCCCACCAAGGTATATGTGGCAGTGTTGGATATGCCTGCAGTGGAAGGATTTACCACTTTCGACAGAAAGTACGAAGGCATCGCAAAATATCCTGCTGTGACCCGTGACATCAGTATGGTGGTACCCAAGCATATCTTGGTTGGTGAGATTGAAGCGTTGATTGCACAGCGCGGCGGTAAATTGCTGGAGTCCTATGAATTGTTTGATATTTATGAGGGCGAACAGATTAAGGCAGGCTTCAAATCCGTTGCTTATTCCATTACATTCCGTGCCAAAGACAGAACTCTAGAGGATGCAGATGTGGTTGCTGCCATGAAGAAAATTCTCAATGGATTGGAGCAGATGGGTATTGAACTGAGACAGTAATTGGAACAAAGCATTTTTGTTGAAACAGCAGTACGACTGTAAGAAAGGACAAAAATATGGAAAAGAAAAATGTATGGAAAACATATTCCGCTGAACAATTAGCTCATTTAGAGGAAATTAATGCAAAATACAGAGCATTTTTGGACGCCGGTAAAACAGAAAGAGAGTGTATTGATGTGATTGTCAATACCATCGAAGATGCCGGATATCGTTCCCTGGATGCATGCATCAAAGATGGCAAGAAATTGGCTGTAGGCGACAAAGTGTACGCTACCTGGATGAATAAATCCATTGCCATGTTCCAGATTGGAGAACAGCCTATGGTGGATGGCATGAATATTTTAGGTGCCCATATCGACAGCCCTCGCTTGGATGTAAAGCAGAATCCTTTGTATGAAGAAGGTGGTTTTGCATATCTTGACACCCATTACTACGGTGGCGTGAAGAAATATCAGTGGGTAACCATTCCTTTGGCGATTCATGGTGTGGTGGTAAAGAAGGATGGCACCATTATTGAAATCAATGTCGGTGAAAGTGAAGATGATCCTGTGTTCTTCATCTCTGATTTGTTGATTCATTTGGCGCAGGAACAATTACAAAAACCTGCCGGAACCGTGATCGAAGGAGAGGCTTTGGATGTTATTATCGGTAACAAGCCCATCCTTTTAGGAGAAGAGGAAGAAAAGGAAGAGGATAAGGCAAAGAAGGGTGTGAAAGCTGCCATTCTTGAAATCCTTACAAAGAACTATGATATTGAAGAGGAAGATTTCCTTTCTGCTGAGTTAGAAGTAGTGCCTGCCGGAAATGCAAGAGAAGCAGGCTTTGACAGAAGCATGATCTTAGCCTATGGTCAGGACGACCGCGTCTGCGCCTATACTTCCATGCAGGCAATGCTTGATGCCAAGAATGCAAAGAGAACCATGTGCTGTATTTTAGTAGACAAGGAAGAAATCGGGTCAGTTGGCGCTACCGGCATGAACGGCAGATTCTTTGAAAATGCGGTTGCGGAGTTGATGAATCTGACCGGAGAATACTCTGAACTGAATGTGAGAAGATGTCTTGCAAGAAGTTGTATGCTTTCCTCTGATGTTAGTGCAGGGTTTGATCCTTCCTGGGCAAGTTGCTTTGAGAAGAAAAATGCGGCATTTGTGGGAAGTGGTATGGTGTTTAATAAATTTACCGGCGCCAGAGGAAAGTCCGGTTCCAACGATGCCAATGCAGAATATTTTGCTCATTTGAGAAAGATTCTTGATGATGCCGATGTGGTATATCAGACCGCAGAACTTGGTAAGGTTGATGTGGGTGGTGGCGGAACCATCGCTTATATCCTTGCGAAGTATGGTATGAATGTCATTGACAGTGGCGTTGCTGTGCTGAATATGCATGCCCCTTGGGAAGCTACCAGCAAAGCGGATGTATATGAAACTTACCGCGGCTACATTGCATTTGTGGAAGGAGCAACGCTGTAATGGCAGGTTTGCTAAAGAAAGATTATTTTTTTGATTTGCCCCAGGAATTGATTGCTCAAGACCCTTTGGAGGATCGTTCTTCCTCCCGACTCCTGCGGTTGGATAAAGATACCGGTGAAGTAACACACCATGTATTTCGGGATATTGTTGCATTTTTAAAACCCGGTGACTGCTTGGTTTTAAATAACACGAAGGTTATTCCTGCAAGATTGCTTGGTGTGAAAGAAGAAACCGGTGCCCATGTGGAAGTGCTATTGCTGAAACGGAAAGAAGAGGACTGTTGGGAGTGCCTGGTGAAACCCGGCAAGAAATGTAAGCCCGGCACCATACTTTCCTTTGGAGATGGTCTTCTACGGGCAGAAGTGCTGGAAACCGTGGAAGAGGGGAATCGCTTGATCCGATTTCTCTATCGTGGAATTTTCGAAGAGGTGTTGGATCAACTTGGAGAAATGCCGCTTCCCCCTTATATTACCCATAAGCTGCAGGATAAAAACCGCTATCAGACGGTGTATGCCAAATATGAAGGTTCTGCAGCGGCACCGACTGCAGGGTTGCACTTTACGCCGGAGTTATTAGAACTCATCCGCGCTAAGGGAATTAACATAGCATATGTTACACTACATGTTGGGCTGGGAACCTTCCGCCCGGTGAAAGAAGAAAATGTACTTGACCATCATATGCATTCTGAAAACTATCAGATTTCCGTAGAAGATGCTGCATTAATCAACAGTGTCAAAGAAGCAGGAGGCCGGGTGATTTGTGTGGGTACTACCAGTTGTCGTGCTGTGGAAAGCGCCGCAGATGAGAATGGCAACGTACATGCCGGTTGCGGCGATACCGAAATCTTTATATATCCCGGGTATCGTTTTAAAGTATTAGATGCATTGATTACCAATTTTCATCTGCCGGAATCCACCCTGTTGATGCTTGTTTCTGCGTTGGCAGGACGTGAGCATGTGCTGGAGGCATATCGACAGGCAGTGGAAGAACGATATCGGTTTTTTAGTCTTGGAGATGCCATGTTTATTGAAAGTAAGAACAAACCTGAATAAAACAGGTTTGTTCTTTTTTTAATGATTTACAATAGAAATTTTATTTGTAAAAATTACAAAAATATCTTGTAAACTGACGAATTGTTTAGTAAAATAATGACATGAGCACTAAATAGTTTGTTTATATTCTGACAAATTGCTCAAATTGCATATTAATTGGAGGACATCCTATGAAAGTTTACACAACTGACAAGATTCGAAATGTAGTATTGCTTGGACATGGCGGAAGCGGTAAGACAGCTTTGACCGAAGCGTTTGCATATTTGTCCGGTATTACTTCCCGAATGGGTAAAGTAGAAGATGGCAATACCATTAGTGATTATAGTAAGGAAGAGCAGAAACGCCAGTTTTCCATTAATACAACAGTAGTTCCTGTAGAATGGGAAGGATATAAGATTAATATCATTGACACGCCCGGTTATTTTGACTTTGTGGGTGAAGTTGAGGAAGCCATTAGTGCTGCCGGCGCGGCGATCATTGTTGTGAATGGTAAATCCGGTATTGAAGTGGGCACACAAAAAGCATGGGAATTGTGTGAAAAGTACAAAATTCCCAGATTTATCTATGTATCCAATATGGACGTTGATAATGCATCCTTCCGTCAGGTGGTAGAGGATATGACCGCCATGTATGGTAAGAAAATGGCTCCGTTCCATCTGCCCATCCGCGAAAATGAGAAGTTTGTGGGATATGTCAATGTAGTGAGTGAAACAGCCAACCGTTGGCAGGGTAAGGAAGTAGTTCCCTGTGACATTCCCGAATATAATAAAGCCAACTTGGAAATTTGTAGAGACACCCTGATGGAGGCAGTTGCTGAAACCAGCGAGGAAATGATGGAGCGCTATTTTGGTGGTGAGACCTTCTCTGAAGCAGAAATTCGTGCCGCACTTCGCACCAATGTTTGCGACTGCAGTATTGTACCCATGACCATGGGGTCCAACACCCTCTGCCAAGGCGTATATACATTGTTAGATGATATTGTCAAGTATATGCCCAGTCCTGAGAACCGTGAGGTGGCAGGCATCAATATGAAGACCAATGAAATTTATCATGCGGATTATGATTTCTCCAAGGCAAAATCAGCATATATTTGGAAAACTATCGTGGATCCCTTTATTGGTAAGTATTCTTTGATTAAGGTAAATTCCGGTGTTTTGAAATCCGATGATTTGCTCTATAATGTGGACCGTGATATTGAAGAAAAGATTGGTAAGATTTATGTTATGCAGGGCAATAAGCCTGTGGAAGTTCCTGAACTTCATGCCGGAGATATCGGTGCATTGGCAAAACTTACCGCAGCAAGAACAGGAAAC
>CAJGCP010000058.1 GCA_904501885.1 uncultured Acetatifactor sp.
CATTTGATGTGCTGTATCGAATTGTCGGCAAAATTTATTTCCCCGGCGGAGGCGGTACATGGCGGAACGGGCTTTTTGAAAAAAGATGATGTATGTGTGTTTGCGTCCAGAGGTGGCAAGACCAAGGAATTGCTTCCCATCCTGGATATCTGCAAGACAAAGGGCGTAAAGGTGATTACCATTACCGAAAATATGGAATCCCCTCTGGCGCAGGCGGCGGATGTAGTGCTGAAGCAGTACGTGAACCGTGAGACGGACAGATACAATGCCCAAGGAACTACCTCTTCCACCTCTTTGGCAGTGATTTGCCATTTATTGCAGACCGCGCTGATGGAAGAAATGAATTATCAAAACGAGCAGTTTGCTCTCATTCATCCCGGCGGAGCCGTGGGTGAGAGATTAAACAAATAGAAAAGCATATAAAGGAGAAAAACAATGGAATTTAAAGTTTATCAGAAAGAAATCGAATTGCAGTCAAGAGGTTGGAGACCTACCTTCCACGATATCTCAAAGGAGATTATCGAAATCGTTCAGGCATCCGGTGTAAAGAATGGTACCGTTACCATCGCTTCCCACCACACCACCTGTTCTGTTATGGTACAGGAGTGTTCCCACGATTTGGACAAATACGATATGGAGTATTTGCAGCATGATATCCTCAACATCATGAGAAAATTGGTGCCTGATTATTCTGAAGAGAACGAGTATATGCATCCCGGCCCCATCCACACCCAGTTTGGCCGTTTCGTAAACGAGCCCGGTGACTTCACCAGCTTGAATACCGACGGACATTTGAGAAGTGTGTTCTTTGGCAGAAGCGAAGCTATGACCATCAAGGACGGCGTTTTGGACGGTGGTGAATTTGCACATGTTTATTTCATCGACTGGGATCAGGTACGCGCAAGAAGACGTCAGGTAAATGTAACCGTTATGGGTACTACTGAGGATGTAGAAGACAGAAAGTTCAACAATGGTGAGGTAATCAATACTCTCCGTAAGTACACACCTGAAGAGAAGGCAGATGATGTTCACTACACCCTTCAGTTGCAGAGATAATCAGATAGGAGCGAAACTATGTTATATATTTTAGACACAGCAGATTTGGCTGCTATTAAGCATTGTAACGAATTTTACCCCTTGGCGGGCGTTACCACCAACCCTTCCATCATCTCTAAGGAGGGTGGTGATTTCTGGGCATTAGTAAAGGAAATCCGTAAAATTATTGGCAAGGACAAAATGCTTCATGTACAGACCGTACAGACCACCGCAGAAAAAATGGTAGAGGAGGCAAAACTTCTCAAAAAGGAATTGGGCGGTGACTTCTATGTGAAGATTCCCATTGGCGAGGAAGGCCTGAAGGCTACGATGGAGTTGAAGAAGCTGGGTATCGGTGTGACCATGACAGCGATCTTTACGCCTGCACAGGCATTGATTGCGGCAAAGGCGGGCGCATCCTTTGTGGCACCTTATGTAAACCGCTTGGACAATATTATTGGCGACGGTACAGAAGTGGTGGCACAGATTGTAGAGCAGTTGGAGAACTACAATTTGGATTGTCAGGTTTTGGCAGCAAGCTTCAAAAACGCAGAGCAGGTACATAAATGTGCGTTGTATGGTTGCCACACTGTGACAGTTTCCGCAGATATTTTGAAAAATATCATTTCCCATCCTATGACAGATGCTGCAATCGCAGGCTTTGAGAAGGATTGGGCGGGCGCTTACGGCGACAAAACAATACTTGATATGTAGAAGGGATTTTCCCATAAAAAGAGGAGAGGCAGTTTTTCGCCTCTCCTTTTTTATGTCTTATACCTAAAACTATTTCACAGGCTTGGCACCTGCTTTTTCCTGGGCGCGCTCCAAAGCCTGTTTGAAACGGCTCTTTTTCTTCTCGGGTTCTGCAGCAGCCTTGCCGTGAAGCCCTTTCACTTCCATTACATAGATACCACTGACTACAGCCTTTACTTCCTTCTTCACGGGAACGGAATCGAAGATTTTCTCCTCGCAAATCAAAGAGAGCACCTGGGGACCAACCTTTGCTTTGATGATGGGTAACTTAGCCCGACGCATCATCTTAGGTGCCTGCTCCATTACGGCAGCGGGAAGTCCGGAATCTACCAGTCTCATCCGCTTCTTGTCGATGATCAGCATGGAGACGGTCTGCTTGTTGGCATTCATCATTTCCTGCTGTTCTTCCTGTTTTTTCTGTGCTTTTTTTCCTAAAAAGTAGAGCACTACCAGTGCTGCCACCAAAATTACTGTAATTACAATCAGTACAATCATCCAAGGTTTCATAAATTATAAGCCTCCTTTTTCATAAAAGGTATTTTATCACAGAAGTGCGTGGATAGGCAACCATATTTGTACACAAAATTATCACAGTTTTATAAAATAAAAGACTTTAAAAATGAATCACTATGTGTTATAAATAATAGGTATACAAATATGCGCGTTATGCGAAGAAAGAAATACAGAGAGGTTTATTATGAAAAAAGGTTTAGCATTCGTATTGGCATTGTTAATGACAGTTGGCGTTATGACCGGTTGCGGCAAAGAAGCCACACCCATCGCCGGTTCCCTTCAGTCCCTGAAGGTAGAAGACTATGTCACTGTAGGTGATTACAGTAATTTGGCGGTTGAGGTGGCACCTATGGTGGAAGTCACCCAGGAAGAAGTGGATTATTACTACACCGCGCTTTATGAAGAACGTGTACAGGTAACTGACCGTGCGGTAAAAGAGGGCGATACTGTAGTGATTGATTTCGTTGGTAAGAAGGACGGCGTTGCTTTTGAGGGTGGTACTTCAGAGGGATATCCTTTGGAGATTGGCTCCGGTTCTTTCATTGAAGGATTTGAAGAGGGCCTTGTTGGCGTGTTGCCCGGCAACACCTTGGATTTGAACCTGACTTTCCCGGCAGACTATCAGCAGGCAGATTTGGCAGGTGCTGATGTGGTATTTACCGTTACCGTGAATTATATTATGGCAAGTGCAGAAGATATGAAAGATGCAGATGTGCCTTCTATGGGATTCCCCGGAGTGACCAATCTGGCAGAGTTCCGCACATACATCGAAGACACTTTGGCAGAAAATGCAAAAGCACAGTATAATAATAATGTACAGAGCGCGATTATGGCACAGATTTTGGAAACCACTTCCTTCAATGAGCTCCCTGATGAGTTTATGGAGCCTTATCGCAAAGGAATCAAAGAACAGCTGGAAGGCTATGCGGCTCAATATGGTATGGATTTGGAAACCTTTGCAAGCATGGCTTTGGGTATGAGTGCAGACGAGTACGTAGAAGAGATGGCCCTCAGCGAGGCGCAGCAGCAGGTGTTGTTGCAGGCGATTGCAAACAAGGAAGGTCTCCAGATGACCCAGGAAGAAATCGATGCGAAAATGGCTGAGGAGATGGAAAAATACGAAATCGAGACCAAGGAAGAGCTGTTGGGTACTGCTTCCGAAGAACAGTATGCAAACTTCTATATGTGCAGAAAGGTATTGGAATTCCTGGCTGAGAAGGCTACCATTACAGAGGTAGTGCCTGAGCAGGATTTGACCGGAGCACCTCTTGCTAATCCCGTAGAATCCAGTGAAGAGACTGGCGCAGAAACCAGTGTAGAGGTGGAGGCAGCAGAAGGTTCTGAGGCTGCAGCAGAATAGTTTCTGCATAAAAATAAGGAAAAGATGCTCAGATAAATGAGTGGTAGGAGTATAGATATGGAACTGACAGATATCAGGGAATTGTATCGTGAAAAAGAACAGTATATTGGTAAGGAAGTGACTGTAGGAGGCTGGGTGAGAAGTAACAGAGATTCCAAAAGTTTCGGCTTTTTGGTGATCAACGACGGTACCTTTTTCGAACCCCTGCAGGTGGTATATGGAGACGGACTTGCAAACTTCGGGGATCTTTGTAAGATGAATGTAGGTGCCGCAGTGATTGTGAAAGGTACCATTGTAGAGACTCCCAATGCCAAGCAGCCTTTTGAAATGCAGGCGGCAGAGGTATATGTAGAGGGTGCTTCCACGGCAGATTATCCTTTGCAGAAAAAGCGTCATACATTTGAGTATTTACGTACCATTGCCCATCTTCGTCCCAGAACCAATACCTTCCAGGCAGTGTTCCGTGTGCGTTCTTTGATTGCATACGCAATTCATAGCTTCTTTATGGAGAGAGGATTTGTCTATGTGCATACCCCCATTATCACCGGAAGTGACTGTGAGGGTGCCGGTGAGATGTTCCAGGTCACTACTATGGATTTGAATGATTTGCCCAGAACAGAGGATGGACAGGTTGATTTCACTCAGGATTTCTTCTGCAAGCCTACGAATTTGACAGTAAGTGGTCAGCTGAACGTAGAAACCTATGCCTTTGCATTTAAAAATGTATATACCTTTGGCCCCACCTTCCGTGCAGAAAATTCCAATACCACCCGTCACGCGGCTGAGTTTTGGATGATTGAGCCGGAAATGGCATTTGCGGATTTGAAGGATGACATGTTGTTGGCAGAGAGCATGTTGAAATATGTGATTCGTTATGTTTTGGAACATGCACCGGAAGAGATGGCATTCTTCAATCAGTTCGTGGATAAGGGATTGATCGAGAGATTGGAGCATGTGGCAAATTCTGATTTTGGACATGTGACCTATACAGAGGCCATTGAACTTCTGGAGAAACATAACGATGCATTTGATTATAAGGTATACTGGGGCTGTGATTTACAGACCGAGCATGAGCGTTATCTGACCGAAGAAATCTTCAAGCGTCCTGTGTTTGTTACAGACTACCCGAAGGAGATTAAGGCTTTCTATATGAAGTTGAACGAGGACGGCAAGACCGTGGCAGCCATGGACTGTCTGGTGCCCGGTATCGGAGAAATCATTGGCGGAAGTCAGCGTGAGGACAAATTGGAGCTTCTGGAAGCGAGAATGGATGAACTTGGATTGAACAAAGAAGATTATGATTTCTATCTTGATTTGCGTAGATTTGGTTCTGTAAGACACGCAGGTTTCGGTCTCGGATTTGAGCGTTGCGTTATGTATTTGACAGGAATGGGCAATATCCGCGATGTGGTACCTTTCCCCAGAACCGTAAAGAATTGTGAATTATAAAAATAAGAAAACATATAGAAACGGAAGAGTTTTCGCTCTTCCGTTTTTTTAATATATGTGATATTCTATATCCATGAGTAAAATAAAGTATAAAATTTATAATTACATATTGAGCGGCGTGTTTGCGTTGGGAATGGCACTGTGGTGCGCCGGAGTGCAGTTCCCTATGACTGTTCATGCCACTACCATTGAGGGGTTAAAGGGGCAGATTCAAACGGACAAGAATAA
>CAJGCP010000059.1 GCA_904501885.1 uncultured Acetatifactor sp.
AGCAATCACCAGTGGTGCCAGTTCGCCCTCAAACACATCCAGTTCGATGGTCAATGTGTAGTCATCGGGGGGAGCCGGGAAACCTTCTTTTTGCCGGAACTTCGGATTATTTAAGGGGATTAAATATCTTCGCTTGGAAATAATCCGTCCATCGGCTTTCAATAATAAATGATAATAGGCTTCCATGGTCAGGGGCAAATTATACTCTTCCCTGGCCATCATACCACTGCCCTTATAGGTCAAATAGTATTCGTCGTCTTCTTTGCGAATGCGGATGACAGGATTCGTGTTCAAATAGGCCTGCTCGATGTGACGACAGGAATACTGATCTAAATTGTCAGGCAGTTGTTTTATCGTAAATTTTCTTTCGATTTCCATAAGAACCTCTTTTTGTATGTATAGTCTTGCGTGGATGGCGTGTGCCTCCTATACTTATTCTACCATAAATGGGATATTATCCCAAGAAGATTTCTATAAAGATTTGGTAAATATAATAGAAATTTCTCATAGTGTTATTCGATTGTTGACATAATTCTTCCCTACGAATATAATAATATTGTAAGAGAAGCGTGCTTCTCGAGTGGGCTAACACTTTAATCTGATATGCTTGTCAATCTTGAGGTTGACCGTTGGCGGACAACACTAAAATCCGATAGATATACCAACTATGTTGGTCGTTGGCAGACAACACTAAAATTAGCCGCAAAGAGAGAGTAAATAGCACTTTGGTGTTATTGCTCTCTCTTTATAATTATAAGGGGGAATTTATGGTATGAAGTTTACCAAGGAGGGAGCAAGACGTACAGTCCTGAACTGCGCAAAGCAGTATCAAGAGAAACTGGCAAATAAAACACTACTTATTGTGTACCGAGAAAGAAGAGACAATTCTATTCAGTCTATTGAGGTGACTTTTTATCCAAGAAACTATCAACATCTTACGGGCGTTGAAATGCAGGACGAAGAAGGTAACACTCTTCGAAATCAATCAATTAATTTTTATCGAAAGTGTATAGAAAATAAGCTTAGTACAGATGAAATCCGATTTAAGAATGATGGAACAACTCAACTAAAATTGCAGGCACTCCCCGCACTTATGGATGTTAAAAAAATCACTAAGATTACAGGTGATTACAATGGTAGGCGTCCCTATTTGCTGGTGGACAAAATAATGGGAGGCGTGAATTTTTGTTTAGGATTGACCAAAGAAGGTTCGGGGTATATTCCGTCTTCTGCATTGTTAGAAGATATCAGAAATTTAACAAATTCGCCTTCGCAAGTATTGGCTATATTTGAGAAGGACAAAGGAGAAGAGATTTATCGGACTATAAGGCATGTAGCAAAGGGGTTAAATATACATAACATAGATTTACCCATAGAGATACAAGAAAAAATATGTATGGAAATGGATGTTGAAAAGTAGACTCAATGAGATATAATATTATCAATAGAAAAGTTCAGGAGGAACGGTATGAACAAGTTGGCTATTTTTTTTGCAGATGGATATGAGGAAATTGAGGCGTTGACCGTGGTGGATATTTGCCGCAGATGTGGTCTTGAGATAGATATGGTGGCTGTAGAGGAAGTGGATAAGGTGACCGGTTCCCATGGTATCTGCGTGGAGATGGACAAGACCCTGTCACAGATTGATTTTGATGCATATGATATGTTGATTTTGCCCGGTGGCATGCCCGGCACGAAAAACTTAGAGGCTTGTGAAAAATTGATGGAGCAGGTGGATGCATTTGATGCTCAGGGCAAGTATATTGCAGCAATTTGTGCGGCGCCCAGTATTTTTGGCCACAGAGGATTGGTGGATGGTAGAAGTGCTTGCTGTTATCCCGGCTTTGAGAGTCATTTGACAGGTGCAAACGCTACAGAAAACATGGTGGAAATCTCGGATCATGTGATTACCTCTCGGGGGATGGGAACTGCCATTCCTTTTGCATTGGCAATTGTCAGCGTGTTCCTGGGCGAAGAAAAGGCAGAAGAGATGGGGAAAGCCATTATTTACTGTTGAGAAATGCCTAAGACATTAAGTGAATCAGCGAGACAGTTTGATGATACAAGTAATATGATGCGTCGAATATTCGGCAGAGAAGGACATATATCATGAAAGAATTTCAAGCATGTGCAAGAAAAATGTTAGATTTCATTGATGCAAGCCCTACACCATATCATGTGGTGGAAAACTTGCAAAAAATGTTAGAGAATCACGGTTATCATGAATTAAAAGAAACGGATGCCTGGCAGGTGGAGCCAGGCAATGGGTATTATGTCACCAGAAATGGTTCGTCCGTGATTGCATTCCGTATACCGGCGGATGAGAACTTAATCAAGGGATTCCACATTGTGGCTTCGCATAGTGATTCGCCCACCTTTAAGGTGAAGGAGTCGCCGGACATGCAGGCAGAAGGTGTCTACGCAAAATTAAATACAGAAAAGTATGGCGGCATGATTCTTTCCACCTGGCTGGACAGAGCCCTGTCTGTGGCGGGCAGAGTGGTGGTAAAGGCAGAACAGAACAAGGCCTGCGATGCCATTCCGGCCACAGAAAAGGATGCATCTAATGAAGTGTCAGTACGCTTGGTCAATATGGAAGAAGATTTGTTGGTGATTCCCAATTTGGCCATTCACATGAATCGTGATTTGAACAAAGGGGTAGAATACAATCCCCAGATTGATATGCTTCCCTTATTTGGCATGTGTGAAGAAAGTAAGACGCCTTTTATGGAAAAACTGGCACAGGCAGCAGGCGTATTAGTAGAGCAGATTTTGGGACATGACTTATTCCTTTATCCCAGAGAGAAGGGGCGCATCATTGGTGAGAATGGTGCATTTGTGCTTTCTCCAAGATTAGATGATTTGCAGTGCGTGTTTGCATCCATGACTGCATTCGTTCAAGCGACGCTTACCGAATACATCAATGTTTGTGCGGTATTTGATAATGAAGAAGTAGGAAGCGGTACTAAGCAGGGGGCGGATTCTACCTTCTTGGAAGATGTCCTGGTGCGCGTTGGAGAGACCCTGGGGTATCAGCGCAGCGAATATTTGCGCATGATTGCAGGCAGTTTTCTGATTTCTGCGGACAATGCCCATGCGGTTCATCCCAATCGGCCGGAAAAGGCAGATCCCACCAACAGACCTTTCTTAAATGGTGGTGTGGTGATTAAATATCATGGCAGTCAAAAGTATTGTACGGACGGGGTTTCCGGAGCTAAGGTTAAGGAACTATGTGAGAAGGCCAAGGTGCCGTATCAAACCTATGCTAACCGCTCCGATGTGGCAGGAGGCTCTACCCTTGGTAATCTGTCCAATGCTCACGTGTCCCTGTCCGGCGCGGATATCGGATTGCCTCAATTAGCAATGCATTCTGCAGTAGAAACCGCAGGCGTGAAGGATACCAAGTATGCGCAGGATATGTTTGCTGTGTATTTTGCGGAGTAAAGGAATGTGTACTCGGAAAACATGGTTATTTGTTTCGGAATTGGAAGGAACTCCCTTATGGGAGTTCTTTTTTCTTGATTCATAGGAAATTACTATGAATCAAGAATCGCTCCGCTGAAGATGCGCAGCTCGCGGAATGGAAGTTTGCCTTGCAGGCACCGCTCACGCGCGAAGAATCCGCATGCGGATTCTGTTTGTAACCGGAATCTGTGGCTACCTGTGATTGTAATCAGTATTTACACAGGGAATTTACGGTTATTATTTCATGTTTGTTGGGTTGAGCCGTATGATTTTGGGGTATTTACGTTTGATTTCATGCATCGTATCAATTAGTCCGTAATAGTAAGTATCACTTTACGGCTCGAACAGAAAATGTAATTAAATTAACCGTAATTCTTTTATGCAAATACGGTTAAATCAGGTATAAGGACAATATGAGCCGTAATGCACGCTGATAAATACGGCTTATATTGAAAAAAGAAAGATTTCAACCGTATATAACGAGAGTTACAATTTTGACTCACATATCATGCCTATTTAGAATAAAGATTAAATATAATAAAGACCTATTGGTGGTAGATATGAATCAAAAATTGGAAGCTCTTCTTCGATTTGCTCTAGAGACCCCGGAAGAGGTGCGGGCGCAGACGGAGGATTTAAATGTCGGATTTGATACGGCAACCAGGAATTGGGAGTTGATCGTAAAATATCATGGCGACATAGATGGTTTGCGTTCCTTGGGGATACAGGTGGAATACCTAATCGCAGGATATGCCATTTTAACGGTGCCGGAAGCATTGGTGGAGGCAGTGGCGGCTTTGGAAGAAATAGAATATGTGGAAAAGCCCAAACGGTATTTTTACAGTCAAATCAGGCCCCGGGAAACATCCTGTATTTTGGAGTTGGGGCAAGTGCCTGGTGGGCAGACAGGTGTCAACCGGGTAGGAGGCACCAGTACGGCAGGCTTGTCGGGAGCGGGCACCGGTCCAACCGGCTTGTCCGGGGCAGGTGTGCTGATTGCCATATTGGACAGTGGAGTAGAATATCGACTCCCGGAATTCCGCAGGGCGGATGGGAGCACAAGAATCAAATATTTGTGGGACCAAACGTTGATGGGTGAAGCCGGTGTTGGTGGTGAGGTGCAAAAGGGCGTTGTATTCACTGAGGAACAAATCAATGGGTTCTTACTGGGGGATGAGGAAGAGAATGTGACCGGTGGAGGGAGTACAGTAGGAGAAAGTACGGTAGGGGGG
>CAJGCP010000060.1 GCA_904501885.1 uncultured Acetatifactor sp.
CACGACCACATATCCGCTGGTGCCCTCTCCCAGGGCAATCCTCTTATCCGCATCGATATTCATCCACAGTGACAGGGCTTTTCCGGCACTATGGGTATAAGGAATCTCCACGCAGTTGTCTCCTTCAGCAGCACCACTGATCACACTGTTTTTGCTGATAACCTTGATGCTTTCCTGGTATGCTCCCAGACTGGAAGCAAACCGATAACTATAGTTCCTACCTGTACTACCATAAATCGCTGTACCTGCAGGAATGCCGTCCCAGTTTTCGTCAACGATAACCGTATCGCTGGCAGTTTCAGTCACGTTTTCAGTTACCTCTCCCCCCGTACTCTCTGTTGCACTGACCACATTTACACTGCCGGGAAACGGAATCCCTGACAGGATTATGCTGAGTGCCAGCAAAAAGACAAGAGTTGTTTTTCTGTTGCTAAAGACTTTCATAACCTAATCCTCCTTACATTATTAGTTATTCTATGTTTACTCTGTGGGCAACCCTAATCCTCGCAAATCGGCCATAGTCTTATGGTTCTCTGCATCATACAGTTTCCAGATGACACGCAAACTTTGCAGGGCAGAACGTCCGTCTGTAATGGGCTTCTTGCCGGTTTGGATACAGTCTACAAAGTGCAGTAACTCAAACTGGGTATTCTTAGATCTTTCATCCTCACGCCATACTACTTCCACACTTTGTTCAGATCTTTCCTTGCCGGATACATGTTCCGCCGCATGACTGTATACGCGAATTTCTTTACTCGATCTATCATAGTTTAATAGACCCTTTTCGGTCATTACCTGATAGTCATATTGCATTTTTGAACCGCAAGCCCCCCAGGTCGCGCCATGGTAACCGATGGCTCCGTTTTCAAATAGCATAGTAACCGCACTGGTTCCCTCTTTCATCATCCAAGGGGTTCCAACCTTTGTTCCGATATGAGAACCTATAACAGGCTCACCCAAGAACCAAAGTAATACATCGATGTAATGGCAACCATGGCTAAACAGCTGACCACCACCAAGTCTGGCTGTTCCTATCCAGCTATTGTAGTCCCATTTTACTAACTGCTCGGTCCAAATGGACATCTGAATTACCTTGCCATACTCGCCACTGTCTACCATTTCCTTCAGTTTCAAAAGACCGGGGAAGTAACGAACAGGATACGCACACATCAAGACTACATTCTGCTCCTCGCATTTTTCAATCAAAGTAAGACACTCTTCCTCAGAGTTACACAGCGGTTTCTCCATCAAAATATGTTTGCCGTGATCAGCGAAGAACATACCACATTCAAAATGTAAATCGTGAGGCAAAATAACCAACACGGCATCCACATAATCCACCATGGTTTTGTAATCTGTTGTTACATACGGATTATTGTCTAATCCATCTGCGGTGTACTGTGCTCTCTCCTTGATAATATCGCAGACTGCTGTAATCTCTACAGCATCCGTACATTTCGCAATTCCCTGCGCATGTGTTCTAGACATACCGCCACATCCGATAATGCCCAATCTGACTCTTTTCATTTCAATTTTCTCCTTATTTGTTTTATTATGTTTTTACCTTAGCGGTTAATTAACTCACTTATTCCTTGTTTACTCTAAAATATTCGTGGTAATATAATCCACGCCCAACTCCACCAATCGTTCCGCATCTTCCGGCTGATCCACGGTCCAGCAGTTGATCTCCAGATTGTTTTTATGTAAAACATCCACCAGTTCCTTCGTTACGGAACGAAAATAAATATCTAAATCAATTCTGTACTTTATCAAATTTTGAATGTATTCCTCATCGCAGGTTCTTGCCAATGCTTGCAACTTTTGATTGGGAAGCAGTTCCCTTACTTTTACTACATTGTCCCAAAAAGAAATAAAGATAACTTCATCCAAATAATCTAACTCTTTGATTGCATCTATAATTCCTTTAATCTGCTCTGTTGTCATCTGAGGCTTCAATTCCAAAACAGCCTTCTTCCCGTATCTTTTACAGATTCTGATATAATCAATCATTGTGGCAATTTTCAAATCAGTTCTGAATACCCCTTCTTCCATATCGAACAGTGGAAGACTCTGCAGTTCTTCCAGAGTGCATTCAGACACAACCTTATCAACTCCTGTCAAACGAAGCGTCGTTGGGTCATGGAATACAGGATATTTGCCGTCCGGTGTTATATATACATCAGTTTCAATCGCGTAATAACTACGATTACCGGCTGCAACGAATGCTGCACACGTATTCTCCGTCTCCAGTCCACTAACACCTCTGTGGGCAACCATTTTGACATTTTTCTTTTCAAATGTAATTGTATTCATATCTCATTTCCACCCTTCCTTTTATTTCAATCTCAGAGATAAGATGCCTGCCAACCTTAACCACTAGATTTGTGGCATCTTCCCATAAGGGCTTAGGGAATCCGCAAAGAAAATTATCCGCTTCAAAGGTCAGGTCGCCCTGATAGTTTATTTCGGCCAAAGCAGCGGTGACCTCCTCCCAATTAATTCTTTGCGTATATGGCATTGTGTGAAGGTCTCTTTGATAATCCACATCATGCACATGCAGTGCCTGCAAATACTTCTGTCCCAACACACGAATGCAGGTAGGAATATCCTCGTCCACCAGTGCCGCATGACCGATATCCAGGCACGCACAAAAGCACTCATCATCAAGTTCGTCCAAATACGCCTTGAATTCTTCCGGTCGGGCACATACACAATGCACAATACGTTTCTTGTCATCGCTAAACTGCCACATATTTTCCAAAGCAATTTTGATACCGAATTGCTTCGCATAAGGTGCCAACGCCCGATAAAACTCCAGATTCATATCCCACAGAGTTTTCTTTTCAGTGATATAGGACAAATGTGTTTTTGGATGCACGACGATAATCCTAGCCCCCAAAATCGCAGCAATTTCCATCGAGCGCACGATTGCCTCAAAACGTTTTTTATCCTCCTGAGGATCTCCAGTGCTGGAGCCATATGGAGCGTGGGCCTGATTACATACCAGGCCGGCCGCATCAGCCATAGTGCGCATTTCCTGTGCTCTTTGGTGATAATCTGCAGCATTCAGTTCATAATCCTCCTCGAACATCTTAAATAAAGACATATCGTAGGCGTCATATCCTGCGGATTTGAGTATCCGAAGGGATTCTTCAAATCCATAAACATCTAATAAAAGATGATTTTGTGTAGATAAAAGCATGGTTTTCCTTTCTCAATGCACTATGAATAAAAATCGTATTAAGTCCCAGCGACATCGCGACGGGTAACATGCAGTTACCCGTCGCAACGACAGCTGAGTCAAAAAATAAGGGGAACTTCCCTCAATATATGAGTTTATTTCTCACTTACATTTGTTTTACACAGAAAACTACTGTGCTTCCAAGGGATTAGCTGAGGTAGTGTAAATCTTCACATTATCCAAATACAGACTGGAATCAACATCCGCAGTCTCTACGGGTGCAGCAATGAAGAACGCTGCCACTGCTTCCAGGTCATTATACAGAACATCGGAATATACCCTGTCATGGAACACGATGGTACACTTCTTGCTCGCTCTGTCTATTACCCACTTCAATTTGTAGAACGTACACTCCGTCGAAGTGGCTACCTTGTTTGCCTCGTATGCCATACTGCTGTGATACAGATGGTTTGCATCTGCTCCACCCAAATAGGCATAGCGTACAGGGAGAACAAATGTGGACTGCTTAG
>CAJGCP010000061.1 GCA_904501885.1 uncultured Acetatifactor sp.
ATCTGCTCGGCAATAGCGTATGCAAACTTAAAAAGACAGATTGCGGGAGATAAGTACTTATTTGTTCCCATGCGTGCAGGCATGTTGAATGAGGAAACGCAGTATGTGTTAGGACGTTTTGGAGTAGAAGCACCAAAACTCTTGGGTAATGTTCACCTCCGTGTGCAGGATGTCGATGTCAACCGCATGAATGGTATTAGCAGTCAAATGTCTATCAAAGAGGCCTGGGCACTTATGAAGAAGCGAAATGTATATACTGTTGCGGTGATAAGAGACGATAAATTGGAAGGTGTTATCAGCACGCAGAATATTGCAATGTCTTATATGGATGTGTATGATAATGAGATTCTTGCAAAAGCAAGGACAAAGTATCAAAATATTGTGGACGTGCTTGATGGAGAAGTAGTAACAGGTAATCCACATGCATATTTTATTAAGGGTAAGGTTGCCGTGGCGGCGTCTAGTCCGGATTTGATGGAGTCATACATAGAAAAAGATGATTTGGTTATTTTGGGGAATCGATATGAGTCGCAGCTCTGTGCAATTGAAATGGATGCAAGTTGTCTCGTAATCTGTCAGGGGGCACAGGTGTCAAAGACAATCAAAAAACTGGCTGAGGAGCGAGATATTGTCGTAATTACAACGCCACATGATACATTTACGGTATCAAGATTGATTAACCAGAGTATTCCTGTGAAATATTTTATGGATAAGGATGCCCTTACCATTTTTAATACGACAGATTATGTGGAAAATATCAAAGATATAATGGCGAAGAAGCGTACCCGAGATTTCCCTGTTGTTGATAAGGACGGAAACTTTTATGGATTTATTTCCAGCCGTCGTTTAATGGATGCGGATAAAAGACGCGTTATTTTAGTTGATCACAACGAAAAGACACAGGCGGTAGACGGAATCGATGAGGCGGAGATTCTGGAGATTATCGACCATCACAGATTGGGAAGTTTGGAGACGGTTGGACCAGTCTATTTTAGAAACCAGCCGGTTGGATGTACGGCAACCATTGTTTATGATATGTATAAAGAAAATGGCATTGTTCCGGATAAAACAATGGCATCACTTCTATGTTCTGCGATTATCTCGGATACACTTTTGTTCCGTTCGCCAACTTGTACTTGGATTGACCGTGCGGCGGGAGAAGAATTGGCACAGATTGCCGAGATTGATATCGAAGAATTAGCAGACCACATGTTCCAAGCTGGTAGCAACTTGCGTGGCAAGAGCGCAGAAGAGATCTGTTTCCAGGACTTCAAACATTTCACAGTGGGGGATGTGAAGTTCGGCGTCGGCCAGATAAACTCTATGAATGCGGAGGAGCTCAGCGAAATTAAGGAGCAACTGTTGCCGTATCTGGAAAACGCTGCAAATACACACCGACTTGATATGGTCTATTTCATGCTAACGAATATTGTAGAAGAATCTACGGAATTACTATGTTATGGCAAACGTGCAAAAGAGCAAATCATTGAGGCCTTCGATTTGCCGGCAGATACACAAGATATACATTTGGAAGGCGTTGTGTCGCGCAAGAAACAACTGATACCGACCTTTGTAATGCATTTACAACAATAGGAGAGAATTTATGGCAAAACAAACTTGGAAACCGGGCAACATGGTCTATCCGCTTCCAGCGGTGATGGTTAGTTGTGGGGATAAAGAAGGAAATACGAATATTATCACGATTGCTTGGACAGGAACTATCTGTACCAATCCGGCAATGCTTTATATTTCTGTTAGACCGGAGCGATATTCATATAATATGATAAAAGAATCCGGAGAATTCGTGGTGAATCTGACTACAGAGGCACTTGCAAGGGCAACGGATTATTGCGGTGTTCGTTCTGGCAGAGATGTAGATAAGTGGCAAGAAACCGGACTGACACGTGGAAAAGCTAATGAACTCATGCATACCCCGATTATCGAAGAATGCCCGGTGAATATCGAATGCAAGGTGACGGAAGTAAAAGAACTGGGAAGTCACGCCATGTTCATCGCTGAGGTTGTGTCTGTACAGGTGAGCGATGAATATATGGATGAGAAAGGGAAGTTTTGTCTAAATGAGACAGGGCTTATGGCGTATTCACATGGAGAGTATCTGAGCCTTGGGAAACAGATAGGGACATTTGGGTATAGTGTGAAGAAAAATAAATGATAAATAAAACCGATGCAGTTAGTTGCGTTGATTGAACCGACCCCCAAAAGTTAGACCAAAATGATATGTACCCTCTTTACTGGACAATCCAGTAAGGAGGGTTTTTACGTGAAATATGATTTTGTTTTTAAATTGAATAGTGTTGAATTGTATCGAAATGGGCAATGGCCTGACACGCCAACTGGTATTAATCAAAAGGATTTTAGGAAACGTGTTAAAACATGGGCAAAGTTAGCCGATTTGCACGGAATAAATGCTTTGAGGCACCCAACCACTTGTACCGAATATACTGCAGAAGAACGTTATAACTTAGTTGCAAGAGTATTAGCTGGCGAATCACAAAAAAGCGTAGCTCTTAGTGCAGGAATTAATGATAGCCAATTGTCTAAATGGGTTAAACAGTATAAAATATATGGATACGATGGTCTTAATCTAAAAAAAGGACGTCGTAGTAAGGAGATTTCCATGAAAAATACTGATAGACCAGACGAATTAACTATTTCAGAAAGAGAAGAACTGATCCGTTTAAGAGCTGAAGCGGAATATCTTAGAACCGAAAATGAAGCAATAAAAAAATTAATTGCCTTGAGACGAGAAAAAGAGGTTGCGCAACTCAAGGCGAAAAAGCAGCAATCATCAAAGAACTCCGCGAAAAAGGATATCAATTAAAATATTTATTAAAAGCAATAGGACTGGCTAAATCTACGTATTATTTTGAACTTAGTAAGAAGGATGTTGTAGCAGAAAGAAACGAAGAATTGATTGCCGCAATAAGGGAAATTTTTGTACAAAACAAAGGCAGATATGGGGTTCGTAGGGTTCATAGAGAACTTCTAAATCGTGATTATCAAGTGAATCACAAACGTGTTCAACGTCTCATGCATAACTTGGGTTTATTAGGAAAGCGTCCAAAAGAGAAATATCATTCCTATAAAGGTGAAGTAGGTAAAATTGCTGACAATGTAATAGATAGAGACTTTAGTACAACTGCACCGTTACAAAAGTGGACAACAGATGTTTCGCAATTCAACTTTACATGGGGAAAATGTTATATTTCACCGATTTTAGATATGAACACAAACGAAATTATTTCTTATGATTTATCATTAAGTCCAAACATGGAACAGATACATCGAATGTTAAATAAAGCATTTGAAAAATTCCCGGTAGTTCATGGATTGATTTTTCATTCAGATCAAGGATGGCAGTATCAGCACACTTACTTTAGAAAAGCTCTATCAGAGCATGGGATTATCCAATCTATGTCTAGAAAAGGGAATTGTTATGATAATTGCATAATGGAAACCTTCTTTGGAAGGTTAAAGAACGAGATGTATTATGGTTATGAGAAAGACTATTCTTCGTTTGAAGAATTCTCAAAAGCTGTTGAAGAATATATAGACTACTACAATAATAAAAGAATTCAGGCAAAAACAAAATGGATGCCTCCTGTAAAATACAGGGAAGCATCCATGCGTTCCGCCTAGTTCGTAAATATGTGTCCAGGATTCTGGGTACATATCAAAA
>CAJGCP010000062.1 GCA_904501885.1 uncultured Acetatifactor sp.
CTCCCATTACTCATCCCTCATCTCCACATCTTTCCGTATTCCGAGCGCGAGGGGACAGAGGCTGCGACGATGAAGCCTTCTGTGCCGGTCGAAGTGCGCAGGGCGAGGGCGAAGGAGCTTGAGACAATTGCCGCCGTAAACCATGAGAAATTTGCCCACAGTCTCATAGGACAGGAGGTGGAGGTGTGTGTGGAGCGGGACGGCAACGGTCGCACGGATGAATATGTAAGGTGTCTGCTGAAAGGCTCCGCTCCGAGACGTTCGCTTGTCCGGGCGATGGTTGATGATTATTTTTCCAAAACAGGTTCTTTATCTGCTACAATACGCGCATAGGAAAAAAAAAGTAAAATGGAGGAGGTCGCCATGAAGACAAGAAAGAACAAAAAAGGTCAGACGATGCTTGAGTACATCATCATCGTTGCACTCATCGCCATTTCGTTGATTGCCGTGTTCACGTATTTCGGAAGAGCTACGGCCAAGAAGGTCGCCGGCGCAACGGAAGCCATTTCCGTGGAGGAAGGTTCCGAGGCAAGGAAAGCTGCTGACGAAATATCTGAGGATACGATCAAGAAGCTCGGCGAAAACTGAGTTCCTTTCATGGGAGCCGCAGGCAAAACAAAGATGCGGTACGGCAGCCGCCGCGGACAGACAGCTCTTGAGTACATACTTGTGTTCGCTGTTTTGCTTGTCGCGTTGGCTGCCGCGATATTTTTTATTGGTTCGTCTGGCCGTATAGCGAAGCATGATATTGACGTAATATGTTCAGACCGGTATTGACAAGTTCAAAACGAAAAGGTCAGGCAATGGTGGAATCTGTCATTGCCTTGTTCTTTGTTCTTGTTATATTTCTCTTTATGGTTGACTTGTTGCAGGCAATGAAGGCAAAAATTCTTGTCGAATATGCAGCAGCGAAATGTGCACGGGCACGTGCGGTTGGATACAACGACTTCATGTTGACCAAAATTGCACGGCTTTCAACTATGCCTGTTGCAGGTAAATGTAAAACCCGTAAAGAGGATGGATCTACAATTTCTCGAAGCACTGCATCTCATAGAATGGGACAGTACTTGGCAAGTGAGTATGAACAACAGGCGGATAATATCCTCGATTTTGAATATTGGGATGATACGTCAGTTAAAGTTGATAGTAATTCATCTGAAATAGAAGTCTCAGTATTGCAACGTCGTCCTCTTCCTTTTTTTGACTCAGCAGCTAAATTAATAGATAAGCGAACAATGTCTGAATCGGCAGACCCATTTGAACTGCGAGTGAATGGTTTGTCAAAAATAGGTGTGCACTATCTTGATTATCTTACACCATGAGAATGTCCAAAAAAACAAAGTCAGGGCAGGTAACATTGCTCATGGTATTCCTCCTTGCAGGGTTGGTTTTGCTGTTTTTGCTAAACGTAGATTTGTTTAAGGCTGCGCGTACAAAGTTACGGTTGCAGAATGTTGCTGACGCATCGGCAATGGTGGTGGCAAGATGGCAAGGGATGACTCTTAATCTGGTAGGCGACCTTAATTTTGCTCATCTGAAAGTGATAAGCGATATAGCTCCAGCTGATGAAAACACGACTAATTTTATCGCTGGTATAACCGCTTTACAGCGTCATCTGAAAGCTATTGGTCCTCTGATTGGGTTTGATGCTGCAAATCAGATAGCGAGACACAATGGTGCTAAATCTTCCAGCGGAATGAAGGAGGCAACTGAACTAATTGCTAAAAGTACGGACATTGTCTATGCTGGAATGATTAGAAGAATATCGGAAGGTGGAGTTTACGCAGGTATAGACAATGTTAAATCCCCAACAGATTTATTGACAAAACCCGCTTTTTACAAAGCGGTTTTAAATGAAAACTTTCAAGCACTTTGTGCAATGGGGGGATATCATCATACGCTTCCTCCAGCGGGCATTTTGGTTCCTTCGGCGGAGGATATGTTTAATAGAGGGTGCGTTGGCCATGTAGGGATACAAGAACATTCATACACAAATCAATCCAATAATATTGACTTCATAATTGATTCTCTTGTCGATTTGTCTCATTTGCAAGGATATAGAAATTCGAAAATAAATGTAGATAACCTTAAAACAAACGCCGCTGTTATATTAAGTGCGGAGAATGCATTAAAGTGGAATACATTTGCTGCTGATGAATGGCGAGATATTCCTGCGGCATTGCAAAAAGGAAATTTTCCGTGGATAGACAATCTAGATATGAATTCAGCATATGCGATAATGGGAGGAAGTTGTGCAATACGAGTTGAAGATGCATATGTGGTAACGAATTCAGTGGTGACCACTGATGGAAATTCAAACTGGGACATGTATTCTGGAGATAAAATAAACCCAGTTTCGCGGTTTGGCAATGGGGATATTGACCATCATAAAGTCACTACCAATATTATCGTTGCTCAATCTGCGGCTAAAATAATGGGAAAGTTAGGGAATGGTAGTGCGGTGACAAAGCAGAGATTATATCCTCCATTGATAGTACCGGTGTTTTCATCAGTGAGATATGTTCCTTTCGCATTAGGTGCGAATGGTCGTGAATCAATGGCTGACGCAGAGCATGTGTGCAGTTTTCCACGGTGCACCGGCGATAATTCCGAATATCAGCGGATTCTTGATAAGTATCATTCAGTGGATTTTAGGAATAAAGCGGCTGTATGGTTTGCAAATCATGATTGTGATAAGGTGTGTTGTCCACCTAGAAAACCAGGGAGTGGATCTGGTGGAGGTACTGACCGTGTTCCTTGATTCAGATAAATGGAAAAAAAAGGGGCAGGCCATGATAGAGTTTGTCATGGTCATCATAGTTATTGCATTGCTCGTTTCAGTGACATGTGATTTTATTCCAATCTTTACGGCCGCACTTCGCCAGCAGACAGAGGCTCATTCAAATGTGGGCGGCGTTACTATGTTAAATGCGGACGAAGGAATGGTGAGTCAGCGATCAGACAATTTTGACACGGATTTGAATATTCCGTTTCTTCTCCAAGATGGAGATATTAGATTTTTTGAAGCTATTAAATTTCCAGCTGCAAATCTCAGAACTTATTTTGATGGCAGAATTGACATATCGGGAAGCTTGCTTGGGCCAGAGTTTTCGAATGAGAATGATGATGGAACTTCTAAATTCAAATCGTGGGTGGTTTCAGGTCATCCTGATAAGGTTAGAAACAGCATAGGTGCATTGTTAGATGGTGATTGGGTAAGGTACGAAAATATGGTTTATGAAAATCATAATGAACAGGAATATGTATATGTGTACACTATGGGCAATCAATTGGCACCTTCTGCTGTTGCTGCGATATATGTAGGACCTGCCGAAAGTTGTCAGGATAAGCAAAATCCGCAAGCGACCACGGTTACAATAATAGCCCGCACGGCTGGTGGATTGTGAACGTGGAAAGCCGGGCTAGACATGGCGCATACGGTGCATTGCTGTAGCTGCCTCTCGTTTGTTTGAGACTGCATCTGCCAACCTTTGTCGATA
>CAJGCP010000063.1 GCA_904501885.1 uncultured Acetatifactor sp.
ACAAAAGCCAGCGGCTATTTACGCCACTGGCTTTTATCTTAGCGGAGATGGTGGGATTCGAACCCACGTGCCGGCTCAACACCGACAAAACGATTTCGAGTCGTTCTCGTTACGACCACTTCGATACATCTCCTTGGTAGTTGCTTACTCATTTTATAGCACCAAAACTTTTTTTGCAAGAGGATGTATTTGTTTTTTTATTATGGTTGCAAAATTGCGCTGAAAAGGGTAATATTTTATTTGATGGACGTTAAACAGTAGCGAGGAATTTTTAAGATGTCTTATACCGCTTTATACAGAAAGTTCCGCCCGGCTACATTCGCAGATGTGAAGGGGCAGGACCACATTGTATCGACACTGAAAAATCAATTAAAAGCCAATAGAATCGGGCACGCCTATCTGTTCACAGGCACCAGGGGTACCGGTAAAACTACCGTGGCCAAAATCCTGGCCAGAGCCGTGAACTGTGAACATCCCACCGAGGACGGTCCTTGTGGGGAGTGCCATATTTGTCGCGCCATTGCGGCAGGTGCCAGCATGAATGTGATTGAGATTGATGCGGCTTCTAACAACGGCGTGGACAATATCCGTGAAATTGTTGAGGAGGTATCCTTCTCTCCTGCAGAGGGTAAGTACAAAGTGTACATCATCGACGAGGTGCATATGCTCTCCATCGGCGCGTTCAATGCGCTACTCAAAACCTTGGAAGAGCCCCCTTCTTATGTGATATTCATTTTGGCTACCACTGAGGTGCACAAATTACCCATTACCATACTGTCCCGTTGTCAGAGATATGATTTTAAGCGTATTTCCATCGACACCATCACGGACAGAATGCGGGATTTGGTTGATGCAGAACAGGTACAGATAGAGGATAAGGCGCTGCGTTATATTGCTAAGGTGGCAGATGGCTCCATGCGAGATGCCTTAAGTCTTTTAGACCAGTGTATTGCTTTTCATTTAGACGACACCCTGACCTTGGATAAGGTATTGGATGTGTTAGGTGCTGTGGACACGGAGGTCTTCAGCAGACTGATTCGCCATATTGTAGATAGGGATGTGTTGGGTTGTATCGAGATTTTGGAAGAAGTCACCGGACAGGGCAGGGAGATGAACCAGTTTGTGACAGATATCATATGGTATCTGCGCAACCTGATGCTGGTACAGGCTTCCGACAATTTGGAAGACGTCATCGATATGTCCAGCGACAATCTGGCCAGATTAAAAGAAGAAGCCAAACTCTTGGATATGAATTCCATCGTCAGATACATCCGTATCTTCTCAGAATTGTCCAATCAAATGAAATACGCTTCTCAAAAGAGGATTTTGCTGGAAGTGGCGTTGATTAAACTTTGCAAGCCCCAGATGGAAGTGAATCAGGAAGCATTGCTTGACCGCATCCGCCAGGTGGAGGACAAAGTGGAGAATGGTGTTTTCGTGGCAGAGGGTGAAGCACCCGTTAGAACGGCAGCATCCAAAAAGCAGGAAAAGCCCCAGCTGCCCAAAGCCATTCCGGATGATGTGAAACAAATTGTGGCCAGCTGGCCCACCATCGTGGGAAGCGCAGGCAACCTGATGAAGGCGTATATCAAAGGGGCCAAACTGAGTTTGGGCGGAGACAATCGCCTGGTGGTTGTTTTGGAGGACGGCCCTGCGTCGGATTATTTCATTCACAATACTTCTAATAAGGAAGCACTGGAAAATCACATCTCGGAATTTATCGGCAAAGAAGTGACGGTGGATATACAGGTCATTGGAAATGCGGTAGAATTTCGTGACAAATATGTAGATTTAGCACAGATTGTGCGTATGGAAATAGAGGAGGAATAAAAATGGCTAAAAGAGGTGGATTCCCCGGAGGGGCAATGCCCGGAAATATGAACAACCTGATGAAGCAGGCGCAGAGAATGCAGCGTCAGATGGAAGAGGGTCAGAAGGAACTGGAGACCAAAGAATTTACAGCGGCAGCAGGTGGCGGAGCGGTGGAAGTGACCGTGAACGGCAAAAAGGAAGTTGTGTCTGTAAAATTGTCTGAAGAGGTTGTGGATCCTGATGATGTGGAAATGTTGCAGGATTTGATTGTGGCTGCCACCAATGAGGCGCTTCGCAAGGCAGAAGAAGCCAGCGCCAACCTGATGGGCAGAATGACCGGCGGATTGGGAGGCTTTCCTTTCTAATGGAGCTGTATAGTGGACACATCAATAAATTAATAGAAGAACTGGCGGCTTTGCCGGGCATCGGCAGCAAATCAGCGCAGAGATTGGCGTTTCATTTGATCAACATGCCGGAGGCAAAGGTAAAACGTCTCACCCAGACGATTTTGGATGCCAAGGAAAACATTTGCTACTGCAAAGAGTGTTATACCCTGACGGACAAGGAAGTATGTCCTGTGTGTGCCAGTGAGCGTCGCAACCATAAGTTGATTATGGTGGTGGAAAACACCAGAGACTTGGCGGCATACGAGAAGACCGGCAGATACGAAGGCGTGTACCACGTACTGCACGGTGCCATTTCTCCTATGCTTGGCGTAGGACCCGGCGACATCAAATTAAAGGAATTAATTGAACGTCTTCACGACGATGTGGAGGAGGTTATCATCGCCACCAACTCCAGTCTGGAGGGCGAGACCACAGCCATGTACATCAGTAAGATGATCAAACCCTCCGGCATTAAAGTGACACGAATTGCCAGCGGTGTACCTGTAGGCGGTGACTTGGAGTATATAGACGAAGTGACCCTTTTGCGTGCGTTGGAAGGACGCATAGAATTGTAAACAGGGAACATCAAAACAGGTCGAAAACTTTTCAAAATACGACAACAAAGAATGCTAAAAAACCTCCCATACCGGTGCTATGATGAAGCAAAACGGTATGGGAGGTACTTTTATGGAATTACCAAAAAATGTTACGCAGATGGGCGAGAATACCGGCCAATGTAAAATCTACGTGGAAGACTATGTTTTTTCCTACATAAAACAAATCAATCAAACTGCGGCGGACAAGCCTAAGGCTGTGGCCTTGTATGGTGTGAAAAAGCAGGAAGAGGAATACACTTATTTATTCCTGTATGGTGCATGTGTCATCAATTCTTTGGAAAAAGAGAACCGCCACCTTTCCCAAGCCGTTATCCAGGAGATAGAGAAACAACGGAAGTTACATTTTTTCTCCTATGATTTTTTGGCCTATTGCATTTTGCAGGGAGATTGGCCGGAGGGTTTCTTTGTCTATGAACAGGGAATATGCAGACTGGTCAATGGATATGCCCGTTTTTATGAAAAAAATGACAGTATGCTCTCTTTTATGGTGGAGAAGCAGGAAGACAGTGAACCCACGGAAGTAATAGATGAATCCAAATACACTATGGTGCGGAAACGACAGGAAGAGTTGCGGGAGGCGAGAATGAGACAGCCTCAGCCCCCTGCACAGCCGTCCTCTCAATTTCATCGCATGAAATGGGCTATGACGCTGATGTTCTTTGCGCCAAAATCAGAGCTTATG
>CAJGCP010000064.1 GCA_904501885.1 uncultured Acetatifactor sp.
CACTTCGCTTTCTTCATTATTCTCCCTGGTGTAATAGTCGCATACTTCTGCAAAATACATCCCGTAACAGGCACCAATATAATCCATCCGCAACTCTTCAAAGTAGTTCACCACTTCCACATCGGATATGGTATAAGAGGTCTTTCCCTGATATACTTTGAATTTACCAAAGACGAAAGGATTTGTAGCCGCCGCCAGTTTGCTCACAGGCCTTCTTGCACCGCGGGCAAAGGCAGTGATTTTACCCCTTTCCCTGGTCAAAAGGGTGATATGCTTGTCGTACTCCCCCACGGGGGCCTGTTTCAAAATCATTCCCGTTAAAAAGATGTGCTCCTGCATATCCACCTGCGTCTCCCTGCTTGTTTTCTATGTCCCGCATTTTTGCATAGTTCAGATAGTCCTCTATCCGCCCGCTTTGCATAAATTGTTGCCAGTACCTCTCGCTCATATCTGCATCCCCCGAAGTAAATTGATACTTCTATGGTCTGCATTCAAGGCCAAAATATTCTATCAAATATTACCAATATCCTTTGGATTGTATCCAAAATTTTTCATCAGAAAATCGCTGTCCCGCCAGTCCTTTTTCACCTTCACCCAAAGCTGTAGATTGACTTGTTTTTCCAACATATCTTCAATCTCAGGGCGAGCCTGGGAACCGATTTTTTTCAACATCTGTCCCTGCTTGCCAATGATAATCCCTTTGTGCGAATCCCGCTCGCACACGATAGTGGCATCAATATGACAAATTCTTCCTGCATCCTTCATGGCATCGATGCTGACAGCGATTCCGTGAGGGATTTCCTCCTCCAACAGACGCAGTGCCTTTTCCCGGATCAGTTCGGCTACAATCTGTCGCATGGGCTGGTCTGTAACAGTATCCTCATCATAAAACGCCGGTCCATAGGGCAGATATTTGAAGATACATTCTATCAACGCATCCGTGTTATTGCCCCGTAAAGCTGATACCGGCACAATCTCCTGAAAATCCAGTTCCTTGCGATAGGTATCGATAAATCCAAACACCTCTTCCTTTTTCACCGTGTCCGTTTTATTGATGACCAGAATGACCGGTGTCTTCACCTTCTTCAATTGTTCGATGATATGACGCTCTCCTGCACCAATGAAATTGGAGGGTTCTACCAGCCACAAAATCACATCCACTTCCGAAAGGGTACGCTCCGCCACATTTACCATATAATCCCCCAGTTTATTCTTTGCTTTATGAATACCGGGAGTATCCAAAAACACCACCTGCCCCTGCTCCGTGGTCAGCACCGTCTGGATACGGTTTCTGGTGGTTTGGGGCTTATTGGAAGTGATGGCTATTTTCTGACCGATCAAATGATTCATCAGCGTGGACTTTCCCACATTGGGCCGTCCAATCAATGCTACAAAACCGGATTTCTGATTCATATTGTTTCTCTACCTTATCTTTTCTTCTGGCTTATCTGTTATATGACAGATTATTCTTCTACTTTTTTGTTCTTTTTTGCTTTGCGTCTTTTTCTCGCTACAATCAAAAGAATCACAATACCGATGCCCACTGCCCACATAATCAGGTAGGGAAGATTCACTATAAAGCTAATGTATAAATCTTGTGCTTCATCAGCAATATCATGCAATGTGCCTGCAAATCCTTCCTTAATACGCTCTCCTACAGTTTTTTCCGCAACAGCAGTCAATTCCCGCACCTCAGAAACAGCGAGCCGCACGGTGGCATAATCCACCTGATTATCCAGGGCTCTCAGCTGAGATTCCATACTTTCTAACTGATAACGCACCTCGGACAATCTCTCCTCAATGGCAATGATATCTTCCACCTGATTCGCCTCTGCCAAAATGGCCATCAACCGTTCCTGCTCCAGACGAAGCATATCTCTACGGCTTTGGGTGTCCACATAGGTCAATGTCACATCATTCACATCTTCACTTCTGGAAATCACATTTCCGATGGTGAACACTTCTTGCATAAAGGCATCCAATTTATCTGCCGGAATGCGGATGGTCATATTTGCAGACCTGGAATTATGTCCGCCGTAATAGGCACTACCATTATAAGTATCCATATTTTCTATGTAGCCATCCCTTGCCTTGACGCTTTCTTCAATTTGCGCCATCATCAGGTCAAAGGTTTTGGTTTCCATCTCCAACCGTACATTACGGATTAATTTCCGCTCTACTGGCTGGGCTACAGTGGAGGTGGGCGCGCCTTCTTCCATCTCTACCGCTTC
>CAJGCP010000065.1 GCA_904501885.1 uncultured Acetatifactor sp.
AGGGATCTGTTCGACGGGCATTCTTTTAGGATCGCCAATGGTTTTGATCCTCTGAGGTTCAGGCAGAACGCCGTAGCCCCAATCGTTTGTGCCTAGATATACAATGATGACATCGGGATTTACATCCCGTATATGAAGTCCGTTGGTTCTTTCGTCACTGCATCCGGAAGGGAATAGCGTTTGGGAACCGGGGAGCTGGGTAACACGACTTCCGGACCAGGAATTATTGACCAGGAGTTCTGCTCCGAGTAAATCAATCACCTGTCCCCACCAGGTGTCCGACATACTTGTTACTCCCGATTTGGTACAGACATCTCCCTTAAAGAAAAGGTTGTGCCCCAAAGGATTGTATCCTTCCAGAGTGCTAATAGAATCGCCTATAATGGATATCTGTTTTTTATAATATGGATTATTTCTTTGCCAATTAAGGAATTGAAATTGTTCCTCAAACCCTTTGGTATTTTCATCTAACGTTGTTTCCGGGAAACTTTTACCTGATAAAAAAAGATCTTGAATGGTTTCCGGGGTTGCGTTGAACGGTAGACCGACGAAACTAATGTGTGTTTTCTTTATGGTTTTTCCGGTAGGCAACAAGACTTCGGGCAGATCATGGCCATCATAAGTTGCAATTAAAGGCAAAAAAACATTACTAAAATTCCGATAGTTTTCCCCGTAATCACTTTCTGATTCTTTTTTTATGGCAAATACAATATTCCTGAACTTCTTGCAATACTGGCCGCTTTCTATAACAGTCTTAAATTCCTCTGCAACCAATCGAGCGGGGTTTTTAAACGCCCCACAGCCGAAGGCCCCCAAAATAATCGTTTCAACTTGATTATCCAGGGCAGCCTCCAGTATGTTTTTGATCCTGCTGCGGAATAAATGCCTAAGGACAGTGGGATTTGTATATTTAGAGTTTCTAAGATATGGTGCTGCACAGGTGATTACATCCAGATGGAACCAGTTATTACGTGGCAAGTTCACAGGAATAGCGCAATCATCCTTAAAAACGGTAATATCACGGCTATAAATCAATCTGTCAGAATAGAAATAACTATTCAGTTTGATGTGGTAATCATAATATTCTTCATAGATATGGTGGGCGCTTAGGCAGGCATATAGATTACTGCTTCTGCATAGGCACTCTTCTTGGGCCATCGCGCCGTTTTTAACGCCACCGCCGGGCTGAATGGGATTTGCAAAGTTTAGTACCGCAATACGGCCTTGTCCTACAAATTTTTGCGCTTCTGCAAAAGTAGTATTTGCACTGATCACCACGCGACATTCTGAGTCAGAAATTTGTGCGCCGGACTCAAAGCCCTCATAATAAACCTTAGATGATTCGGCAGCCTTTTTTGTCAGAGAACTTAGTTCCCCTGTCGTAGAGAGGGCCAATGTATCTTGAAAGGAAGTAACTAGAACGTTTCTGTCCATATACACCATACCTGCTTTCTTTTAAAAAAATTTCCTATTATGAGTATCTCAATATCACTATACTCCGTCTGTAACAAAATGTCAATAAATAGGCCACCCCGCTTGCTGGCTGTGAATGTATAAAATGCGAAAATATTTGATTGGCTGGTATGGTGAGATATAGATTCTTATGCGCAAGTGGATATTGTGCAACATGGTATAAATATATTGCATTCATAGAAGACTTTTGTTAAAATAAGTCAAAAGATGTTTTAGGGAGGCTCTTATGTACCTATCCAAATCTAAATACTGCCGTCTTTGGCAGTGTGCAAAACAGCTTTGGCTGGATGCCAATCATCCGGAATTGCAGACGCTGGACGCATCTCGGGAAGAACGTATGGCCACCGGTAACCAGGTGGGTGATTTGGCCATGGGACTGTTTGGAGAGTTTACGGAAGTTACCGTGATGAAAGACGATGGCAGGCCCGACATTTCTGCTATGATCGAGCAGACCCAAAAATGTTTAAAATCCGGTGTAGACAATATTTGTGAAGCCTCTTTTAGCTATGAGGGGTTGTATTGCGCAGTGGATATTCTCCGCAAGCAGGGGGAGGGCCATGCCATTTATGAAGTAAAAAGCTCCACCCATGAGGCGGAGATCTATGGCGTGGATATTGCCTATCAGAAATATGTGCTGGAGCAT